>NZ_BAAAUG010000018.1:0-43238 GCF_039533825.1 Streptomyces rectiviolaceus | reverse complement strand
CGCGCAGGACGAGGAGGGCGTCACCGCCCGGCTCGCGGACGGCCGGACGGTCCGCGCGGCCTACGCCGTGGCGGCCGACGGCGGTCGCTCGACCGTGCGTGCGGCGCTCGGCATCGGCATGACGGGCGAGACCGTCGACCCGCATCCGGTCCTGGTCGCCGATGTCCGCATCCCCGCCCTGGACCGCGACAACTGGCACATGTTCCCGCCCGCCGCCGACGGCGGAGGGTTCCTGGCGATCTGCCCGCTGTCGGGCACGCCGGACTTCCAGCTGACGGCCCAGTTCACGGACGGCACCGACCCCGACACCTCGCTCGAAGGCGTACGCAAGGTCGTCGCCGCCCGCACGCACCTCACCGCCGACGAGGTGACCGAGGTGCGCTGGGCCTCCGACTTCCGGCCGCGCGCGGCGCTCGCGGACCGGTTCCGCGAGGGCCGCGTGTTCCTGGCCGGTGACGCGGCGCATGTTCACTCACCGGCGGGCGGCCAGGGCCTGAACACCAGCGTGCAGGACGCGTACAACCTGGGCTGGAAGCTCGGCGCGGTCCTGCGGGGCGGCGCGCCTGCCGCCCTGCTCGACACCTACGAGGCCGAGCGCCTGCCCAACGCCGCGCGGATGCTGGGCCTTTCCACCCGCATCCACCGGGGCGAGGAGCGGCGCGGGGCGGCCACCCGTCAGCTGGGCCTCGGCTACCGGGACAGCTCCCTGTCGGTGGAGACGCGCACGGGCCTGGCGGACGAGGCGCTGCGGGCGGGCGACCGCGCACCGGACGGGCCGTGTGGCACGGGAAGGCTGTTCGACGCGTTCAGGGGGCCGCACTTCACGCTGCTCGCGGTCGGCACAGACGCCGAACTCCCCGCACTGGACGAGGAGTTGGTGCACGTACACCGCGTCGGCGATTACGCGCCCTACGGCAACGGTCTCTTCCTGGTGCGCCCCGACGGATACGTCGGCTGGGCGGGCGAGGACGCGAACGGCCTGACGGACTACTTCAGGCTGATCCACAAAGGGAGTTGACCTCAACTAAACTTGAGGTTCTACCTTCTGGGCATGGACACTTTCACGTACTCCCACAGCGACGAAGACCTCATCAACCAGCCCATCGGATACTGGGCATCAGCCGCGGGCGACGCCGTCGTCCACCACATCCGCACCATGCTGGCCGAGGCCGGACTCACCCAGCCCCAGTGGTGGATCCTGAACCAGGTGCGCACCACTGACGGCCGCGAGCGTGCGGACGTGTTGGGGATCCTGCGCGGCTACCTCGACGTGGGCGACGGCAAGCTGCACCACGACATCGACGCCCTGCGCGACCGCGGCCTCCTGACCGAGGACCCCGACGGCCGCATCCGCATCACGGACGAGGGCCGCACCCTCCGGGACAACACCGCCACGCGCCAGGAGAAGGTCCGCTCGCAGATCCATGCGGGCATCCCGGAGGAGGAGTACATCCGCACCCTCAAGGTCCTCCAGCGCATGATCCACAACGTGGGCGGCGAGGCCTGGCACCACTGAGCCCGGGCATCCGCCTCAGTGCTCGGCACTCAGCACTCAGCACTCACCCACTGGCGAGCGACAGCTTCGCCGCGAACCCGAGGAACAGCGCGCCCGCCGCCGAAGTGGCTCCCGCCGAGAGCCGCTTGCGGCGGCGGAAGGCGGCCGACAGCTTGGTGCCGCTGAATATCAGGGCGGTGAGATAGAGGACGCTCGCCAGCTGGGCGAGGACGCCGAGCACGAGGAAGGAGAGCGCGGGGTAGGCGTACCCGGGATCGACGAACTGCACGAAGAAGGCGATGAAGAAGAGAATCGCCTTCGGATTGAGCAGGCTGATCACCAGGGCCCTGCGGAACGGCCGCTCCCCGGCGCCTTCCTGCGCCTGCGTGTCGCCCTCGGCCACCGGCTGCCGCCGCGCCTGCCACAACCCCCAGGCCGCCCGCAGCATCCCCACCGCGAGCCAGGTCAGATATCCGGCACCGGCGTACTTCACGATCCCGAAGAGCAGGGCATTGGCCTGAAGGAGCGAGGCGACACCGGCGGCCGACAACGTCATCAGGACGGCGTCACCGCACCAGACACCGGCCGCGGCCGTATAGCCGGTGTGTACGCCGCGGCGCGCGGCCACGGAGAGCACGTACAGCGAGTTCGGCCCCGGCAGCAGAATGATCAGGGCGAGGCCCGCGAGATAGGTCGGAAGATCGGTGACACCCAGCATGGGGCGGAGTGTCGCACGCGCGTACGACATACGGGATGCGGCGTCCGCCAAGCGGACACCGGACCGTCGTGGCGTCAGGACGCGCCGTCGTCAGAACGCGTCCGTCGGCACGTATGCCCCCCACACCTCCCGCAGCGCGTCGCACACCTCGCCCACCGTCGCCCGCGCCCGCAGCGCGTCCTTCATCGGGTAGAGGACGTTGGCCTCTCCCTTCGCGGCCTCCTGGAGCGAGGCGAGCGCCGCTTCCACGGCGGCCCGGTCCCGTTCCGCCCGCAGCTTTGTGAGGCGGGCCGCCTGCTGGGCCTCGATGGCGGGGTCGACGCGGAGGGGTTCGTAGGGCTCCTCCTCGTCCAGCTGGAAGCGGTTGACGCCGACCACGACGCGCTCACCGGAGTCGGTCTCCTGGGCGATGCGGTAGGCGCTGCGCTCGATCTCGTTCTTCTGGAAGCCGTTCTCGATGGCGGCCACCGCGCCGCCCATGTCCTCGACGCGCTCTATGAGTTCGAGGGTCGCGGCCTCGATGTCGTCCGTCATCTTCTCGACGACGTACGACCCGGCGAACGGGTCGACCGTGGCCGTCACGTCCGTCTCGTACGCCAGGACCTGCTGCGTGCGCAGCGCCAGGCGCGCGCTCTTGTCGGTCGGCAGCGCGATCGCCTCGTCGAAGGAGTTCGTGTGCAGCGACTGCGTGCCGCCCAGCACCGCGCCCAGGCCCTGGACCGCGACCCGGACCAGGTTCACCTCGGGCTGCTGGGCGGTGAGCTGGACCCCGGCCGTCTGGGTGTGGAAACGCAGCATCAGGGACTTGGGGTTCTTCGCGCCGAACTCGTCCCGCATCACGCGGGCCCAAATGCGGCGCGCGGCACGGAACTTGGCGACCTCCTCCAGGAACGTCGTACGCGCCACGAAGAAGAAGGACAGGCGGGGCGCGAAATCGTCCACGTCCATGCCCGCCGCGACCGCCGTGCGGACGTACTCGATGCCGTCGGCGAGGGTGAAGGCGATCTCCTGCGCGGGCGTCGCGCCCGCCTCGGCCATGTGATAGCCGGAGATGGAGATGGTGTTCCACTTGGGGATCTCGGCCCGGCAGTACTTGAAGATGTCCGCGATCAGGCGCAGTGACGGCTTGGGCGGGAAGATGTACGTCCCGCGCGCGATGTACTCCTTCAGGACGTCGTTCTGGATCGTGCCCGTCAGCTCGCCGGCGTCGACGCCCTGCTCCTCGCCGACCAGTTGGTACATCAGGAGCAGCAGGGCGGCGGGAGCGTTGATCGTCATCGACGTCGACACCTTGTCCAGCGGGATGCCGCCGAACAGGATCCGCATGTCGTCGATCGAGTCGATCGCGACACCCACCTTGCCCACCTCACCGGAGGCGATCGGGGCGTCCGAGTCGTGGCCCATCTGGGTGGGCAGGTCGAAGGCGACCGACAGGCCCGCCGTGCCGTTCGCGATCAGCTGCTTGTAGCGGGCGTTGGACTCGACGGCCGTGCCGAAGCCCGCGTACTGGCGCATCGTCCAGGGGCGGCCGGTGTACATCGAGGGGTAGACACCGCGTGTGTAGGGGTACGCGCCGGGGGCGCCCAGCTTCGTCGCCGGATCCCACCCTTCGAGGGCCTCAGGGCCGTACACGGGTTCGACGGGCAGTCCTGACTCCGACTCACGCGCCATCGCTCTGTGCCTCCTGCCAGAGATCCCTGCCAGAGATCCTTCTCCGTTACTTCTCCGGTATAGCGGTCCGCCTCCAGCATGCGGCAACGTTCAGGGGTGGTCACTCGCGGGGAACACTCTCAGCGAGTCTGTCGAGCGGTAGAGCGATGGCGGGGGTCGTTGTGGGCAAGGGTGCGATAGCCGTGGGGGCCGTGGTCGCGGTCGCTCTGGTCGGCGGGTGCAAGGCGCAGGCCGTCGACTCGGACGGGAAGGCACAGCCGGTCAAGATCTCTCCCACGAAGACGAAGCCGGAGACGAGCCCGGAGACGAAGCCGAAGCCGGACGGCCCGGACGCGCCGTCCGGGACGCCGGAGCGGACGGCGGCCCCGGAGCCGCCCCCGAAGACCCTGCTCGCCCCGGGGCAGCGCGGCGACCAAGTGCGGGAGCTGCAGGCCAGGCTCCGGCAGATCGCCTGGTTCTTCGACAACCCCTCGGGCGCGTACGGCTCGTCCACGACCACCGCGGTCAAGGGATTCCAGGGCAAGCGCGGGCTGCCCCGGACGGGCACGACGGACACCGTCACCTGGCAGAAGCTGGTCGGCATGACGCGCAAGCCCACGAAGTACGAGCTCTACTCCGGGGGCGGCATCCCGGCGTCGAAGCCCGACAAGCGCTGCCTGACCGGCCGTGTCCTGTGCATCAGCAAGGAGAGCCGCACGCTGACCTGGATGATCGACGGCAAGACGGTCTCGACGATGGACGTGCGCTTCGGCTCGCAGTACACACCCACCCGTGACGGCGCGTTCACCGTGTACTGGAAGTCCAGGCACCACGTCTCGACGCTGTACGACACCGCCATGCCGTACGCGATGTTCTTCAGCGGCGGCCAGGCCGTGCACTACTCATCGGACTTCGCGGCGACCGGCTACAACGGCGCTTCGCACGGCTGCGTGAACGTCCGGGACGAGAAGAAGCTCGCGAGCCTGTTCGCGCAGGTCAGGAACGGCGACAAGGTCGTCGTCTACAAGTGATCCGCCAAGGCGGGGAGAGATTAATCAGCGTGGGCGGGATCGGGGGAACGTCTCCCGCCCACGCTGGTGGCACTGAGCCAAAGGTACGGGGGGAACCCCCGGCTCGTGCGCGGGCCGATGACCAGTCGGCTCACTTCTTACTGCGTCACTGCTCCAAAAAACGTCACACCCGCGGCGAGCGGCGCGTTCCAGCAGGTCAGGAGCCCGGGCCCGGCTAGGACTCGTCGCCGGGCAGCACGGGCTGCGCGCTGTACGAGGCGGTCGCGGTGGGCGCGGTGGGCGCCGGCTGCGACACCGAAGGGGTCACGACCGGCGGGACGGGGCTGCTGCCGCCGTTGCCCCAGTGGTCGTTGCCGCCGCCGGACGATCCGTCGCCCTTGCCGTCGTCGCCGTTGTTGCCGTCATCGTCACTGCCGTCACTGCCGCCGCCGCTGCCGCCGTCGCCGCCACCGCCGTTGTGCTCGCGGTCGCCGCCCGATCCGTCCAGGACGCGACCGCAGAACTCGGTCACCCGCCGGGGTCCCTTGGCGGCCTCTTCCAGGCGGCGCCTCTTGTCGCCCTGGAGTTCTCCGCTGCGGTAGTCGCGGCAGGCGGAGACCACCTTGCGGTACCACTTGGCCTCGTCCTCGCGCTGCGGATCACCGGAGCCGGGCTGCGTGGCGCCCGCGCTGCCCTTGGACGCGCCCTCGGAGTCCTCGACGTCCTGCGGCGGCGCGCTGGTGCCGGGCTCGCGCGAGGGTTCGTCCGGGGTGGTGGTCACGTCGTCGGGCTCCACGTCCGGGGCGCTGCTCGCACCGCCGGACGGGGAAGCGAGCGGCTCGGGAGAGGCGACGGACGACGCGGATGCCGCGGGGCCCGGCTTGTCCCGGTCACCGAACGGCGAGGGCAGCACGCCCGTGCCGGCCGCGACGGCGACTCCGCCGACCATGCAGCCGGCGAGTACGGCGGCGAGTCCGTAGCGCAGGGGGCGGGCCCAGCGTGCGGGTCGCGAAGGCTCGACGGAGCGCCCGATACGTACGGTTCTGCCCGCTCCAACGCGCGTAGAAGCTGCCCCTGCCTTGGGGCCACGGGCCTCCCGGAACGCCGCGAGGGCGGCGGCCTCACCAGGGAGTTCGGAGGAAATGTCGGCGGGTACGACGGATCCGGCGCGGTCGTCCGCCGCCAGCGCGGCCAAGGCCTTGGCCAGTCGTGCGGCCTGCTCCCGCGCGTGATGGTCGGTGCCGTCGAGGCCCTCGGTGCCGGTGCCGTCAGTGCCGTCAGGGCCGTCAGTGCCGTCGATGGAGGCACCGCTCAGCAATCGCTCCGCCGCTTCGCGGTCCAGCCACCTGTAATCATCGTCGGCCATCACATGTCCTTCTGCGCCCGCGAACGCGAATGCGTCACACCGGCAGATGTCACCGCACGCCCATGTGGTTCCCTCTGGGGCGGTACGGCGTCCAGCGCGCCCTCGTTCGGCGGGCCGTCCGCGCCGAGCAGTTCCGCGAGCCGCTTCAGGCCGCGGTGCGCGGCGGTGCGTACCGCGCCGGGGCGCTTGCCGAGGGTCTGGGCCGCGCTCTTGGCGTCGAGGCCGACGACCACCCGGAGCACGACGGCTTCCGCCTGGTCCTGCGGGAGCTGGGCTATCAGGGCGAGGGCGTCGCCGGTGGCCAGGGACTCCATCGCCTCGTCCGCGGTGTCCGCCTCGCCCGGCTTTCCGGTGAGCTCGGTCTCGTCGCCGCCTATCGCGGGGCGGCGCCCGCGCATGCGTATGTGGTCGAGCGCGCGGTTGCGCGCTATGCGCGCGGCCCAGCCGCGGAACCGGTCCGCGTCACCGGCGAACCGGTCGAGGTCACGGGCTATCTGCAGCCAGGCCTCGGACGCGACATCCTCCGCGTCCGGGTCTCCGACCAGCGTCCGTACGTAGCCGAGCAGCCGCGGGTGCACAGCGCGGTACACAGTCCGGAACGCGGTCTCGTCCCCGTCCTGCGCCGCAAGCACCGCGGCGGTCAGTTCCGCGTCGTCCCCCAGCACAACTTCTCCCTATGCGCCTACACCGGTTGCGGTCCTGCCCCCGCAGCCTGGCGCGAAGCAGCACGCTACGGGCTGAAGTGGGCTCACGTCCATGTTTGGTACAACGTGCAACTAGCGCGTGACAGAACGCGGTGTGACAGAAAACGCACGCACGGCGCTGAAGGGAGTACGGGCCGCGTGCGGTCCGTCCGCGTGACGGCCGGGGTCTCTCCTGTGGGGGGTGGCGACCCCGGCCGCTCACCTTGGCGGGGCCTGACGGGCTTTTCCCCCCGCGGCTCCGCCCCCACCGAGGCGTGGGCCTTTACCCCTTGGCCTTGCGCCTCCCCCTTTCTTCTGCGGGTCGTCGGTGGCTGGCCGCGCAGTTCCCCGCGCCCCTGACGGGGCGCCCCCGTAGGGGGCGCGAGGAACTGCGCGCCAAGCCCCCACGCACATGCGGCCGAGACACGGCGGAAAGTCGTCAGGGGCGCGGGGAACTGCGCGAGCAACCCCCACGCACGTGCACCCGAAGACGGCGAGGCAGCCCCGTAAGGGGCGCGGGGAACTGCGCGCCAAGCCCCCACGCACGTGCAGGCGGAACCCCGCTCAAGCCCCCCGGCCAGGGGTCAGCGCCAGTCGTCATGGGGGCGGGTGGGCTGGGAGGAAAGCCTGGCCCGTCGCGCCGAGCGGAACGCGGCGATCGCCCTGCGCTGCCCCTCCGCGTCAACCCGCTCGTCCCGCATCGCCTCCGCCAGGACCGTGGCGAGAAGCGCGGCGAGCGGCTCGCCGGAGCCCGTCCTCGGCTCCCCTGCCCCTGTCATCCCGGTTTCCCCAACCGCTCCGCGAGGCGTTTGAGACCACGATACGAAGCGGTCCGCACCGCCCCGGGGCGTTTGTCGAGCACCCGCGCCGCCGCCGTGGCGTCCAGGCCGACGACGACCCGCAGCAGCACCGCCTCCGCCTGGTCCCGCGGCAGCCCGGCGATCAGCGCGAGTGCCTGCTCCGTGGAGATCGACTCGAGCGCCTGCTCCGACGTGCTGTGGGGCCCGGGGAGCTCGAGCATGTCCTGTTCGAGGGCGGACGGGCGCGGCCTGACCTTCTGGCGCCGCAGATGGTCGAGGGCCCGGTGGCGCGCGATGGTCGCCGTCCAGCCGCGGAAGCCCGCGCCGTCGCCGCGGAACCGCCCGAGGTCCCTGGCTATCTCGAGCCAGGCCTCGGCCGCCACGTCCTCCGCGGTCTCGCCCTCGCGGCCGACCAGGCCCCGCAGATAGCCGAGGAGCCCCGGCTGCACCAGGCGGTAGGCGACCGCGAAAGCCGCCTCGTCGCCTTCCTGTGCCCGCGCGACCGCGGCGCCCAGCTCCTCGTCCCGCGCCCGTGCGCGACGGGGTTCCCCTGCTCGGCCCACGCTTTCCCATCCGTACCGCCGCGACACTGCTCACCGTGTCCGTGCCCCCACGGTGAGCTGCGCCAGGGCCCACAGAAATGTCACAGGTCCGGGCGGTTCAGACGGCGAAGAGCGAGTCGCCGCCACCGCCGAGGCCGATGTCCGTGAGGTCGAGGACCAGGGACGGGTCGGGGGCCCGCGCGACGACCGGCTTGTCGTAGTCGGACATCTCCATCTCCATGCGCACGCCGTCCTTGGTCTGTGTCATGCCGACGAGGTACGGCTTGTCGCCCGTCGCCAGGTAGACGGTCATGTCGTTGCCGCCGTCCTTCGCTTCGAGCGGCGTCACCCGCCGCCCGTGCCACTGCCTCTCCGGCAGCGCCCGCGTCCCGCTCAGATCGGTGAGCGAGCCGCCGTCAAGGTCGCCGAGCGCCGTGCCCAGGTCGCACATCTGCGCCGGCGAGGCCCCGCCCGGCGCCCTGCGCTCCGTCGGGATCCTCATGTACTTGCCGCGCGCGAGCGCAGTCCGCTCCCTGGCCTTGGCCGCGGCCTCCGGGCGGCCGCTCGCCTCACCGGCGGCTCGGATCGCGTCGAGCGCCTCGCCCGAGAACCGGAAGTAGGCCTCTTTGGCGCTGATCATGACGATGTCGCCGCTCTTGGTGGGCCCGTCGTCGAACGTCCCAGTGCATCGGTTGTGGCGGTCCATGTGCACGGAGATCTTCTGATGCTTGCCGGGGCCGGTGATCTCGGCGCTGATGCGCAAGGTGTCGGCGTCCCTGAGCAACTCCATGGCCTCCCCGGAGAGCCGCTCGCCCCGCACCTCGTCGGCAGGCTTCGGCGGCTCCGACGGCGTCCGCTCGACCAGCCCCTCGTACACCTTCCCCTCGCCACCACCGCAGGACGCGAGCGCCCCCATCACGAGACAGCAGGCGACTCCCCGCACCCACCGGCGTCTCTTCCCCACCACAGAAACCACGCTCCCCACCCGCACTTTTCTTTCACTCCCCATTCACAGCTGTCAGGTGACCCAGCGCACCGCTCCGCCCACATGTCACACCTCAGAAGTGCGGGATACGTCACGTCACATTTCGCCCACCCTCGTACAACCGTTTGACCCTTGGGGCGGTCGTAAGCACTCGTTTTGGTCAACCGGCAATTCCGCTAAGGGGTGGGGCATTTGAGCCCGCGCAAACCGCGCGATACAGCGCGAACCACGCACGCGTACAGACCGCTGAGTCTCAAGCGCAGGGCGTGGCTGACGATCGGGGCCGTCGTGCTGGGGGGCGCGGGGGCAGTCACGTACGCGATGGCGGATCCCTCGACCGGGGATCGGTCGGGCGATGTCTCACGCGGCAAGCGCCCGGTGAGCGTGCACGACATCGCGCTCAAGGCCGACGGCGCCAAGCAGCGGGAGCTGCCGCGCACGTCGACGAAGCAGTTCTCGCTGCTCGGTGTCTCGTGGACCGGCGTGACGAAGGAACTCGAGGGCAAGGCCCAGGTCCGCACGCGCTCCATCGAGAGCGACAAGTGGACCGGCTGGCAGGACCTGGACCTGGAGCTGCACCTGCCCGAGAAGGCCGAGGCGGGCATGCGTGCCGCCTCCGAGCCGCTGTGGGTCGGCCCGTCGGACGGCGTGGAGGTTCGCGTGGTCGCGGCCGACGGCACCTCAAGTGCCGCGCTGCCCACGGGGCTTGAGGTCAACCTCGTGGACCCGGGTGTGACGTCCAAGGAGGCGGCCAACCCGGCGCTCGACGGTTCGGCGATGGCGCCGGTCGCGTTCGCGGCCGACGAGACGCCCGTGCCGACGGAGGCTCCTTCGGAGACCCCCACGTCGCCGGAGCCCACCGCCTCGGACCCCGGCACCGAACCGCCCACGTCCCCTGACCCCACGTCCCCCGCCCCCACGGGCTCGCCGTCGCCCGACCCGGAGCCCACGGTTCCGCCGGCTCCGCCGTCCACCGTCACCAAGCCGCCCATGATCAGCAGGGCTGCGTGGGGCGCGGACGAGTCCCAGGTCGAGGATCCGCCGGAGTACGTGGACAAGGTCAAGGCGGTCTTCGTCCACCACACGGTCGGCACGAACGACTACAGCTGCGCCCAGTCGCCGGCCCTGGTCCGCGGCATCATGACGTACCACGTGGAGACCGAGGGCTGGAACGACCTCGGCTACAACTTCCTCGTGGACAAGTGCGGCCAGGTCTTCGAGGGCCGCGGCGGCGGCACCGATCTGCCGGTGCGCGGGGCGCACACGTACGGCTTCAACGGCGAGTCCGCGGGCATCGCGGTCCTCGGCGACTTCGAGGGCAACGAGTCCCCGGCATCCGGCGAGACGTACAAGAAGGCGGGCAAGCCGACCCGCGCCGCCCTGGAGTCGGTCTCCCGCGTCGCGGCGTGGAAGCTCGGTCAGTACGGCGGTGACCCGCTGGGCAAGGTCACGCTGACGGCGGCCGACGACACAGGCGTGTGGAAGAAGGGCGACACACCGTCGCTCAACACCATCTCGGGCCACCGGGACGGCTTCGCGACGGCCTGCCCCGGCAAGAATCTCTACTCCAAGCTCGGCGAGATACGCCGCTACGCGGCAAGCCCGGCCCGCAACTCGGCCATCCCCACAGCGGACTTCGACCGTGACGGCATCACGGACCTGGTGGCGGGCACGCCCAAGGCATCGGGCGGCGTGGGCACACTGACGATCGTCCCCGGCGGCCTCGACGGCCCGGTGGCCGGCGCCAAGAAGACCCTCACCCAGTCGAGCCCCGGCGTCCCCGGCGCCTCCGAGGCGGGCGACAACTGGGCGGCGGCCACGGCCTGGGGCGACATCAACGGCGACGGGTACGCGGACCTGGCGATCGGCGCCCCCGGCGAGGACGACGCCACGAACAAGGACCGTGGCGCGGTCACCATGCTCTACGGCCCGGACTTCACCACCGGCACGGACATGCAGCTTGCGGACGACTTCCACTACCCGGGCGCCAAGTTCGGCTCCGCGGTGGCGGTCGGCGACTTCAACGCGGACGGCAAGGCGGACGTCTTCTCGGCGTCCACCGGCACCGGCGGCACCTGGGCGGCACGCTTCAAGGCGGGCAACGAGGTGGGCGGCACCCTGACGTCGGGCGACACGGCCATCTCGTACGCGGATGCCGTGTCCGGCGACTTCAACCGTGACGGCTACGCGGACGTGGCGCTGAACTACCGCGACCAGTCCGGGATCGGCCGCGTGCAGTGGTTCAAGGGCACGAGGTCGGGCCTGAGCAGGGTCGGTTCGCTGACGGTCAAGGGCGGCCGCTCGCTCGCCGTGGGCGATGTGAACGGCAACGGCTACGACGACCTGGTCGTCGGCCAGCCGTACACGGCGGAGTCGGGCGCGTTCGCGGGCGGCCAGGTGACGGTGGTCCCGGGCACGTCGACGGGCTTCACGACCACAGGCATGAAGACGATCCACCAGGACACGTCAGGAGTCCCGGGCGCCGCCGAGTCGGGCGACGCGATGGGCTGGTCGGTCTCGGCGGGCGACTTCAACCTGGACGGTTACGCGGACGTCCTGACGGGCGCGCCGAACGAGGACATCACGCGCGCCGGTTCGGCGAAGACGGACGCGGGCACGTCGCTCCTCCTGAAGGGCACGTCGTCAGGCCTGACGGGCACGGGCGCGCAGGCGTTCAGCCAGGACACGGAAGGCATCACGGGCTCCACGGAGTCGGCCGACCGCCTGGGCTCATCGGTCGTGCTCACGGACCTGTCGGGCTACGGCCGCGCGGATCTGGCGATCGGCGTGGACGGCGAGGACGAGGGCAACGGCACGATCCTCCAGCTGGACAGCGGGGCGTCCGGCGTCTCGACGTCGAGCGGGGTCTACTACGGCCGCACACAGCTTGGCACTCCGGCGGCGGCCCACCTGGGGCAGTTGCTGACGCCGTAGCTCTTCCCTGACCACTGAAATGCGCGGGCCGTTGCACCGAAACGGCCCGCGCATTTCGCATTCCTGATCCCGAGAACATTCCAACTGAAGCAGAGATAAGGAATTCCGAGTTGTAATTCCCTTACCCAAAAGGAAGGATCACCAACCGGAAGATTTACCCAAGCGCACGCGCACAAGGAGATCCACATGTCACGCAAAGCGGCAGCCCTCGGCTCGTTAATCGCGGCCGCGCTCCTGCTCAGCGGCTGCGGCGAGAGCGACGACGACGGTTCGGGCGGTGGCGGGAGCGGCGACGGCGGGTCCGAATCCGCCGCCGCGGAGGCGAAGTTGCTCGGCCAGGTGCCGATGGCGAAGGTCAGCGAGATGTCGGGCGCCATGGGAATGTGGACGACCGACAAGAACTTCGTGAAGGCCGACCTGAAAAAGATAGCGGGGTATCCCCTCGACCTCGACGGCGGAAAGGCCGAGTGGCAGATACCGCTCTCCGGTGAGATCTGCTGGTCGTCACCGGAGCCCACGAAGGAGGGCCTCGTGGCCGTCCTCTTCCAGGACGCAGCGAAGGACCCCTCCGTCTGTACGGAGGTCGGCCTCGTCGACCTGAACAAGGGCAAGCTGCTCTGGCAGAAGCAGGCCGTCGACGAGTACGGCTCCCCGCAGATGTTCGACGAGGTGACCATCGGCGGCGGCACGGTCGCCGCCGCGGGCACCAGCGCCGACGCGGGCTGGAAGGTGAGCGGCGAGCCCCTGTGGAAGCCATCGGACGACACGTGCCCGGTCGAGGGCTACGCGGGCAGCGACGACAAGCTGATCGCGCTCCGCGACTGCGGCGAGGCCGAAACGCCTCAGCTGACGCTCCAGACGATCGACCCCGCCACGCGGGCGGTGAAGTCGGCGTACAAGCTCCCGGCGGGCACCGAGTACGCCCACGTCGTCTCGACCGACCCGCTGGTCGTGGCGGCGGACGGCGGTGACTCCAAGAAGGGTTCCTCCGGGGCGTCGGAGTTCCTGACGGTCGACGACAGCGCGGCGCGGGGCAAGCTCCTGAGCACGATCAGCACGGTGGGCGGCAAGTACGGGAAGTACAAGCTCGACTGCCCCGCCACCGAGGTGGCCGGCTGCCAGCAGGTCGCCGTCACCAAGGACACGCTCTTCCTGGGCACTTCGGAACCCGGCAGCCCGTCGTCCGGGGCCGAGAACGACCTGGTCGCCCTCGATCTGAGGACCGGCAAGGAATCCGGCAGGTCCGAGGGGTCCGACGGCGGACCGCTGACCCCGATCGGCGTCGCGGACGACGGCAAGGTCATCGCGTACCAGGAGGCCGACGTGGTCGACGAGGCGGGCGGCGCCGTCTGGGCGCTGGACCCGAAGACGTACAAGAAGACGAAGCTCCAGCAGAACCCGTCCTCGACGTACGAGATGGAGGCGAGGTTCACGACGGAGCGCCGCATGCTCTTCGCCGGAGACCGGCTGTACATCGGCGGCGAGCACGTCACGGCACCGTCCACGGTCTTCAAGAAGAAGCAGCCACTGGCGGCGGTGTTCGGGGTGAAGTAGGAGATCGCCTGGAAAGTCCCGCGGAAACGCCGATTTCCGCGGGGCTTTGGGGACTTTCGGGACTTTCCCGCAATGCGTTCTCGGGAAGCCGCTACACCCTGCTGCCGCGCTCCCGCCGCGAGACCACGGCCCGCAGGACCCGCCGCCCCTCGATGGACACTTCCAACGCCTGCCGCAGCGCCCCGGCGCCCGCGCCCTGATTGGCGAGCAGCTCCAGGATCCGCACCTGTCGCCGCAACTCGGCGGCGACCAGCGGCGACATCCCTTCCGTACGCCCCTCGCGCCGCGCGCTCAGGGACGAGGGCCTGGCGCCTCCGTCCGGCGCGGTGTCGAGCAGCCGGTGGATCTGCAGCGCGGCGACGGAGCAGGCGTCGGCCCACTCCCGCAGCTCGGCGGCGGAACGAGTGGAGGGCACGGCGCCGAGCATGCGGTACACGAGGGTGATGGCCTCGTCCGCGGAGGAGTCCTCCAGGACGTCCGAACCACCCAGCTTCACCCGCACATCGGCGAGCGCCACGTCCCAGGCCCCGCCCTCCGCGAGACTCCCCCACAGCGGGCGAAGCACCTCGTCGCCGCCGCCGAGAAGCGGAACACACCGGTCGAGGCAGGCGAGCCCGCTCGCCGCCAGACCCCTCTCGTCGGCCTCGGCAATCAGCTCGACCAGACTCGGGCCGCCCATGTCGTACGCCTCCCGTTGCGGACAATGCACGTCACCTACTGCGTGCGAGCCCCCGGGAACGTCACTGCGGCACCACGCCGAGCCTGTCGAGGAAGCGGAAGAAGAGCTCCTCCGCCGACGGCTCGGCGGCGGCGTTCAGCACATCGAGGAGCGGCGCAGCCGTCACCGTCCTGCCCGACTCCGCCGCCCATGTCACCGCCCGGTCCGCCGCGTCGCGCGGCTCCAGGAAGTAGTCGTCCAGGCTCAGGCCGTCGTCGCCGAGGTAGCCGGCCATCGCCTCGCGGGCCAGACATGTCGTCCACACGCCGCTCTCCGGGGCCGCCGCCTCGACGACCACGCAGTCGCTGTCCATGACGTAGCCGAAGAGCGCGGGCGAACCCGTCTCCAGGGCCAGGGTGTTCATGTTGCCGACGTCGCGCGTGCCGTCGCCGCCCGGCACTTCCCACACCTGCCATCCGTCGTCCCGCTGCACGAGGAGACTGAGCTCGTCCCGCACTCCCTCGACCGCCGACAGCTCCACGAGTGGCTGCTCGCTCCTGCCCACGACGTAGTAACCCCAGTAGCCCATGCCCGCGTCCCCCCGTGTACTCGACTCTGCTCAACTGCGCTCGACGGCTGCGATCGGCTTTGGCCGAATACACCACAGACGTAAGCAAGTTCGCCACCAAAAAGCCGAAAACGGATCTCGGGGACCTCTCAAACAGAGCGGACCTCTCAAACAGAGACGTGCCCACTCGGCAGCGGGCCCGACCTCGCCTTCGCGTCCTGCATCCGCGTCAGACGGCGTACGAACAAGATCGCCATCACCGCGGCCGCGATGTCCAGGACGTCCGCGAGCATCAGCCTGGAGACCGCCGCGTCGACCTCGCCGGCCTCCTCCGCGCCCCAGTACGCCGTCGTCGCCCACCGCCCGACGACGAGGCTCGCCACCCACAGCGTCCACCAGCCGTTGATCAGCGGGTGCGTGGCGCGGGCCGCGGAGTCGCCCAGGGTCATCGTCCGGTCCAGGGCCACCGAGCGTTCGCCGCTCGCGTCCCAGATGTCCAGCGCGATCCGCCGCGGGAACCACAGGTTCACCACCGGCACGAACCAGCTGCCCACCGTCCAGCCGCGCGTCTTGCTGTGGATGTGCGGCTCGAACACCTCGGCGTTCACGCGGACTCGATGGAACCAGCAGAGGAAGACGACACAGGTGGCCACGAGCGCGGCGGTCTGCAGCCAGCCGGAGACGGCGTACAGCGTGTCGGCCCGCTCGGCCTCCCGCACCAGATCCGATCCGTAACCCACGGTGTAGCGGGAGCTGAGCAGGTCGTCCATCACGTCCTGGACGACCGTGCCCGCCCACAGCGAGTACAGGTCGGCGGCGATCACGACGCCCAGCAACGCGACGGTCGCCCACGCGAGTCCGACCGGCGAGCGGAGATGGGCGGGGCGTCCGTCGGACACGTACCCGGGACGAGGCGCCGACTGCGCGTACGCGGCCGCAGTGACGCACATGTCACAGAGACCGTCCGACGTCGTCGCCGAATTGAACTGACATTCCGTGCACAGCATGGCTGAGCGACCCCCCACGGGTTCATCCACGACACAACAGAGGCCGCCCGCGTCCCTCCCCAGGGCGCCGGCGGCCTCCGGAACCTATCCCACCTGGTCGGCCAGCTTCACGAATTCTCCCCAGGGCAGGCTCGGTTCGCGCGCGTCCCACAGCTTCTGGACCGTCGCCCGCAGCGGCATCCGGATCCCCTGCGCCACCTGCTCCTGCGTCTGCGAGTCGGCCAGGTCGCACCAGACCGCGAAGGAGCCGCCGAGGATCTGGTCGTCGTACTCCGCGCTCACCGGCTTCGTCCCGCGGATCACAAGCGGGGTCCACTGCTCGTAGATCCGCTGCCCGGTCGGATAGCGGAAGGTGTTGGGCTGGCCGAGGACGTAGTAGAGGTACTCGTCGTTGTAATTGATGACCTTCCGGCCCTCCTTCAGATACTCGACCGGCTCCCTCGCCCCGATCTCCTTGCCCGTCCAGTACGCGACATCGATATCGTCGTCGGCCTTCTCGACCCCGCCGCGGAAGAACCCGTCGTTCCAGGCCCTGAGCCCGCGCTCGTAGGGGCGCATGGTCTCGGCCCGGTCGTTGAGCCAGCCGGTCGCGAGGTCCTGGACGCGGGCGTCGGACCCGTACTTCTCGCGGGCGGCGGCGGCCAGCTGCGGGTAGCTGGCCTCGGGATCGTCGACCGTGAGGGCGCGGTACTCGTCGGCGCCGAGATGCCAGTAGCGCCCCGGGAAGAGATCCGCGTACTCCTCGAGCAGATCGTCGACGATCTCCGCGGCCTGCGGCTTGGAGATGTCGACCGCGCCGCGCGCGGCGACGCCACGGGTGTCGCGGAGCTGGAGGGAGGGGTGCGCGGCGATGACCGCGCCGAGGTGGCCCGGTGAGTCGATCTCGGGCACGACCGTGATGTGGCGGCTCGCCGCGAGCTTGAGGATGCGGCGGACCTGCGCCTTGCTGAGGTGGTCGCGCGAGACGATCTCGGGGTGCGACTTCGACTCGATGCGGAAGGCCTGGTCGTCGGAGAAGTGCAGGCCGAGCTGGTTGTACTTGAGGTCGCCGAGCTCCCGGATGCGGTCCTCGATCCACGCCGCGTCGAAGTGCTTGCGCGCGATGTCGATCATGAAGCCGCGCTGGGGCTTGGCGGGGCGGTCGCGTACGACGCCTTCGGGCGCGGTCCGGTCGCCGCGCACCTCCTGCTTCAGGGTGCGGGTCCCGTAGAAGACGCCCGCTTCCTCGGGGGCGGTGATCTTCACCCGCTGCCCCTTCACGGAGAGGGTGTACGACTCGTCCCTGCCGTCGGACGTGCCGGACGCCTTGGATTCCTCCGGGGTGAGCGCGAGCTCCACGTCACCCTTGCGGGGGTCGGCGTCACCGGCGTACTTGAGCTTCAGCTCACCGGCGAGCAGCTTGCCCTCGTCCGCGAGGTCGTCGTCACCGATGACCACGCGCCCGCTGCCCGCCGGCTTCCACCCCGGCCCGCGTGCCGCGGTGTGCTCGCGTACGGCGGGGATGGTGGAGGGGGCCTTGGAGAGGGGGTACGACTTCGTGGGCGAGGGGGTCGGGGAGACGGCGGACTTGCTGTCGGAGGGGGAATTCGCGGGCGCGCTGCCATCCCCGCCGTCGGGCCAGACGGCCACGGTGAGGGCAACGGCTCCGGCGGCTACTGCGCCGACGGCGATGGCGATGGGGCGGGAGATCACTGGTCACGGCCCTTCGTCGGCCCATGCGCTGCGGGGCAAACGGGCGGGTGGGCGGGAAAGATCCGCCGCGAAGCGGCGGCACAGAGAGCCCCCCACCGGGCGGCACGGGCGGCAGTCATCCGCACACGGTAAAGCGGGGCCCGCGGCCGTATCGTCCACCACGCGAAGCGAAACTCTCCCATCCGGGTGAAATTCACGCATCCGTCAGACAGTCCTCACCACGCCTCGCTACCGTTACGACAAATCCCCCACCCGTACCTCATCGATGCCCCCTGCCCAGGAGCCCCCGCTGCCCCCGCACAGTTCACCCAGCCCTCCGGCGGAGCCGAACCACACCCCGGAGCAACTGAACACCGCAGAGCCCGGCGCAGCCGAAGCCGCCTTCCTCACCTGCTGCGGCAGCCACCTCTGGGCCCATCGGCTTGTCGCCCACCGGCCGTACCCCGACCTGGGCGCCCTGCTCGCCGCGTCCGACGAAGCGGCGTACGACCTGCCGCTCGCGGACCTCGCCGAGGCCCTGGCCTGCGAACCTCTGCGTCCGGTCATCCCCCGTCAGGGGACCTACACCGCCGCCCACACCGCCCTGCGGGCCGCGCACGCCGCGTACGAGAGCCGCTTCGGTCACGTCTTCGTGATCTGCCTGGACGACGTCCCGCCGAGCCAGGCCCTTGACCATCTGCTCGCCGGGATCCGCGCCCGTCTCGCCAACGACCCGGAGGAAGAGCGGGTCCTGGCGGCCGAGGAGATGAGGAAGCTCGCCCGCGGGCGACTCACCCGACTCGTTCACGACCTGAATAGCCCGTACGTGCCTGTTTGATTGCCTGTTTGATCACACCTGGCTACCCCGCGCGAGCGAACCGACAACTCGTCGATACGATGACGAGCGGCCGGTGGACCGTACCCGGCCGGGCCCGTCCGACCACCCAAGCCGGCTGGCCCCAATCCCCGCTCCCGGAGGGTTCTGCCGTGCCGGCTGGAACGCTGTACCGCGGCCGGGAAGGAATGTGGTCCTGGGTGGCTCACCGAGTCACCGGCGTCCTCATCTTCTTCTTCCTGTTCGTGCATGTGCTGGACACCGCTCTCGTCCGCGTCTCCCCGGAGGCGTACGACGATGTCGTCAGCACCTACAAGACGCCCCTCGTCGCACTCCTTGAGTACGGCCTGGTCGCCGCCATCCTCTTCCACGCGCTGAACGGCCTGCGTGTCATCGCCGTCGACTTCTGGTCGAAGGGCCCGCGCTTCCAGAAGCAGATGCTCTGGACCGTGATGGGTATCTGGATCGTCCTGATGGTGGGGGCGCTCTACCCGGTCCTCGGCCACGCCGTCCGCGAAGTCTTCGGGAGCTGACGCCAGATGTCCGACACCACGCTCGAGAAGTCCGGAGTGGGCCCCGTCGAAGGCGCCTCGCTCTACGGCGTCGACAACCCGGCCCCCCTCATCGAGGCGCCGCGCAAGCGCACCTCCAAGACCCCGCGCTCGACCCGCGGCAACTTCGAGATGGCCGCATGGCTCTTCATGCGCCTGTCCGGCGTCGTCCTGGTCGTCCTGGTCCTCGGCCACCTGCTGATCCAGCTGGTGCTCGACGGCGGAGTGAGCAAGATCGGCTTCGCTTTCGTCGCCGGTCGCTGGGCCTCGCCGTTCTGGCAGGTCTGGGACCTGCTGATGCTGTGGCTCGCGATGCTGCACGGGGCCAACGGCCTGCGCACGGTCATCAACGACTACGCGGAGCGCGCCAACACGCGCCTGTGGCTCAAGGGCCTGCTGTACACCGCCACGGTGTTCACCATCCTTCTGGGCACGCTGGTGATCTTCACCTTCGACCCGAACATCCGCTAAAGCCGAGGCGAACCCAGTGAAGATTCACAAGTACGACACTGTCATCGTCGGCGCCGGCGGCGCGGGCATGCGCGCGGCCATCGAGGCGACGAAGCGCAGCCGGACCGCGGTCCTGACGAAGCTCTACCCGACCCGCTCCCACACGGGCGCGGCGCAGGGCGGCATGGCCGCCGCGCTCGCCAACGTGGAGGAGGACAACTGGGAGTGGCACACCTTCGACACGATCAAGGGCGGCGACTACCTGGTCGACCAGGACGCCGCCGAGATCCTGGCGAAGGAGGCCATCGACGCGGTCCTCGACCTGGAGAAGATGGGCCTGCCCTTCGGCCGCACTCCCAAGGGTGAGATCGACCAGCGCCGTTTCGGCGGTCACTCCCGCAACCACGGCGAGGCTCCTGTCCGCCGTGCCTGCTACTCGGGCGACCGCACCGGCCACATGATCCTCCAGACGCTGTACCAGAACTGCATCAAGGAGGGCGTGGAGTTCTTCAACGAGTTCTACGTCCTCGACCAGCTCCTCGTGGAGGTCGACGGCGTCAAGAAGAGCGCGGGCGTCGTCGCCTACGAACTGGCGACCGGCGAGATCCACATCTTCCAGGCGAAGGCCGTGGTCTACGCGTCGGGCGGCACCGGCAAGTTCTTCAAGGTGACGTCGAACGCGCACACGCTGACGGGCGACGGCCAGGCGGCCTGCTACCGCCGCGGCCTGCCGCTGGAGGACATGGAGTTCTTCCAGTTCCACCCGACCGGCATCTGGCGCATGGGCATCCTCCTGACGGAAGGCGCCCGTGGTGAGGGCGGCATCCTCCGTAACAAGGACGGCGAGCGCTTCATGGAGAAGTACGCGCCGGTGATGAAGGACCTCGCGTCGCGCGACGTGGTTTCGAGGTCCATCTACACGGAGATCCGAGAGGGCCGCGGCTGCGGTCCCGAGGGCGACCACGTGTACCTGGACCTGACGCACCTCCCGCCGGAGCAGCTGGACGCCAAGCTGCCCGACATCACGGAGTTCGCTCGCACCTACCTCGGCATCGAGCCCTACACGGACCCGATCCCGATCCAGCCGACCGCGCACTACGCCATGGGCGGCATCCCGACGAACGTCCAGGGTGAGGTCCTCGCGGACAACACCACGGTGGTCCCGGGCCTGTACGCGGCGGGCGAGGTCGCCTGCGTCTCCGTGCACGGCGCCAACCGCCTCGGCACCAACTCGCTCCTGGACATCAACGTCTTCGGCAAGCGCGCGGGCATCGCCGCCGCGGAGTACTCGGCGAAGAACGACTTCGTGGAGCTCCCGGAGAACCCCGAGGAGCTGGTCGCCGCCCAGGTCGAGCGCCTGCGCGACGCCACGGGCAACGAGCGGGTCGCCGAGCTCCGCAAGGAGCTGCAGGAGACCATGGACGCCAACGTCATGGTGTTCCGCACGGAGCAGACGATCAAGACGGCGGTGGAGAAGATCGCGGAGCTCCGCGAGCGCTACCTCAACGTCTCGATCCAGGACAAGGGCAGGCGCTTCAACACCGACCTCCTGGAGGCCGTCGAGCTGGGCAACCTGCTCGACCTGGCCGAGGTCATGGCGCAGTCGGCCCTGGCCCGCAAGGAGTCGCGCGGCGGTCACTACCGCGAGGACTTCCCGAACCGCGACGACGTCAACTTCATGCGCCACACCATGGCGTACCGCGAGGTAGGCGACGACGGCGCCGAGTCGATCCGACTCGACTACAAGCCGGTCGTGCAGACCCGCTACCAGCCGATGGAGCGTAAGTACTGATGGCAACCCCGACCCTCGACAAGGAAGACGCCAAGCCCGAGGCCGGCTTCGCCGACTCCCCGTACATCACGGTCACCTTCCGCATCCGCCGCTTCAACCCGGAGATCTCGGCGGACGCGACGTGGGAAGACTTCCAGCTGGAGATCGACCCCAAGGAGCGTGTCCTCGACGCCCTCCACAAGATCAAGTGGGACATGGACGGAACGCTGACGTTCCGCCGTTCCTGCGCCCACGGCATCTGCGGCTCGGATGCCATGCGCATCAACGGCCGCAACCGGCTGGCCTGCAAGACCCTGATCAAGGACATCAACCCGTCCAAGCCGATCACGGTCGAGGCCATCAAGGGTCTGACGGTCCTGAAGGACCTGGTCGTCGACATGGACCCGTTCTTCCAGGCGTACCGGGACGTCATGCCGTTCCTGGTCACCACCGGCAACGAGCCGACGCGCGAGCGCCTGCAGTCGCCGGAGGACCGCGAGCGGTTCGACGACACGACGAAGTGCATCCTCTGCGCGGCCTGCACGTCCTCGTGCCCTGTCTTCTGGAACGACGGCCAGTACTTCGGCCCGGCCGCGATCGTCAACGCGCACCGTTTCATCTTCGATTCGCGTGACGAGGCGGGCGAGCAGCGCCTGGAGATCCTGAACGACAAGGACGGCGTGTGGCGTTGCCGCACGACGTTCAACTGCACGGACGCGTGCCCGCGTGGCATCGAGGTCACGAAGGCGATCCAGGAAGTGAAGCGGGCACTGATCACGCGTCGCTTCTGAGTTCTTCTTCGTCCGTACGTTGACATGGGCCCCGCTCCTTCGAGGAGCGGGGCCCATGTGCGTACTCAACGGCCTCACAGATAGCGTGTATTCGCTTGTGCCACCCCCCACCACACGTACGCGCACCACCCACCACCCACCACCCACTCCACCCCACGGGAGAGTCCAGAGTGAACCGCTCCATCCGTCTCATGACGGCCGCGCTGACCGCGTCCGCGGCCCTGCTGTTGACCGCGTGCGGATCGGGAGGCGGCGACAAGGACTCCTCGGACAAGATCGAGGGGGCGGGGGGCGGCGGTTCGAAGGCTTCCGCGAGCCCTTCGGCGAAGCCGGGCGGTGCGAAGCGTCCTGAGGTGGAGCTGCCGGGTTCTTTCAAGGCCGACTTCGCCGGCTGGCAGAACAGTGATCCGAAGAAGCAGGCGATCCTGGATGACGGCAAGGAGCGCCTGAAGGCGGAGTACTTGGCCATCATCGACTCGGACCCGCAGTCCAAGGCCGTGAGCTTCTACAACTCGCAGCAGGCGTTGACGTCGTCCAGGACGTACATCAAGGGGTACGTGGACAACAACCACAACCTGATCGGCAAGGCCAGGGTCTTCAATCCGCAGGTGAGCATCTCCGACACCGGTGGTGGCGTGCTCTTCTACTGCGTGGACGAGAGCAAGGGCTATACCGAGGACCGCAAAACCAAGGAGAAGACGGGCACCCCTGACGATGTGAACCCCGTCCTCCAGTACCGCACCACCCTGAAGAAGACGTCCGAGGGCGTCTGGAGCACCGTTTCGCTCCAGACGGTGCGCGGGGGTTGCGACAAGTGATGAAGTCAATTGGGAAGTCTCTCCCCGTGCTCACCACGCTGGTGCTGGCCCTCGGCGCCTGGCCGACGGCGGCGCACGCCTTCGGTGAGGACAAGGACCACCAGCCCCCCGGCCCGTCCGGCGGTGCCTCCGGCAACTCACTCAACGCAGGGGCCACTGCCACGAGCGTGACGGTCGAGCAGGTCTCCGGCGGGAAGCCGGGCAAGTCCGGCAAGGGCCTCGCCCCCGTGGACCCGAACTGGAAGCCCCCTGCCTGCTGGTACGAACCCGTGGCGACGTCCGAGCAGGTGAAGGCCGCGACGGAGCGGCTCAAGAAGAACCCCAACGAGAACTTGGTCCCGGTCACACCCACGCTCAGCTGGGGCGAGCAGCTGATGGTGGACAACTACGAGAAGGGCACGCCGCAGAGCGACGGCACCAAGAGCTACAAGAACTTCAACCTCGGCAAGGACGGCAAGTTCTGGCGCGGTGTCGTCAACCCTGACATGGAGGACGATCCGGAGGCGTACAACTGCCAGGAGACCCTCTTCTGGCAGGATGCCGGGACCCTTCCAAAGATCGCCAACGCCCCCTCACCCAAGGTCCTCGCCTCGTACGCGTACGACAAGGTCAAGGTCCCGGACACCAAGGTCGAGCTGAAGCCGGAAGGCAAGTCGACGGTGAACCTGCCGACCTGGGTCTGGCTCGACAAGGGCACCTTCGAGGACGTCAAGGTCCGCGCCGAGCTGCCCGGTACGGGAGTGTGGGCGGAGACCACGGCGAAGCCGGTCAGCCTGCACCTGGAGCCCGGCACGCCGGACGCGCAGACCTTCCCCGCGTCCGCCGAGTGCAAGGTCAACGACGACGGCAGCATCGGCACCCCGTACACGAAGGGCTCCTCCAAGGAGGACCCGCCGTGCGGCATCGCGTACCTGCGAGCCACCGGAGGCAAGCCGTTCCAGCTGAAGGCGTCCATCACCTGGGAGATCACCTGGGAAGGCTCCGGCGGCACCGGCGGCGACCTCCCGAATGGAACCTTCGACGGGACTCAGGACATCAACGTCCAAGAGATCCAGTCCATCAACCGATAGACGACGGTACGAGCAAGACGGGGGAAGCGGCATGGGGGGCAACCGTCCAGCGGATTGGCATGTCCTGGACTTGGACAAGGACCCGACGCCCGGTGATCCGGACCGGGTCCGGAACCTGGCGAAGAACCTGCACGACTTCGCCGACGACGTCTCGAAGGTGCTCCGCGATATCAAGGGGATGGCGGGCGAGGACGCGATCCTCACCTGGGCGGGCAAGACCGCGGAGTCCTTCACGGCGGAGTTCGAGGACGCGCCGGGCAAGCTGAAGAAGCTCAAGAAGAGCTACGAGATGGCTGGCGACGCGCTGTCCACCTACTGGCCGGAGCTGGAGCGCGCCCAGGCCCTGGCGGACAAGGCTCTGGTCAAGGGCCGTGAGGCGCAAGGGGACTTGAGCAGCGCCCAGACCCGGCTGACGTCGGCCGACTCGTGGATGGACAAGGCGGGCAAGGAAGCCGACAAGTACAAGGACGACAAGGACTCCGGGAAAGACGTCCCCAAGCCGGATCCGGACAAGGTCAAGGCCGCCACCCGCAACGCCAACTCCGCCGAGAAGGCCCAGAGCGCCGCGAAGTCGGATGTGTCCGCCGCGAAGAGCAACCTCGACGCCGCGAAGAAGATGGCCGAGGACGCGCGCAAGATGCGCGAGGACGCGGCGGGGACGGCGAAGAAGAAGCTGGAAGACGCTTCCGACGCGGGTATTCAGAACCGCAAGTGGTGGGAGGAGGTCGGGGACTGGGTCACCGACAACTGGGACACCATCGTCGCCGTCTGCAAGGTCGTCGTCGCCGTCCTGGGCGTCATCGCGATGATCATCGGCGGGCCGATCCTCGGCGCCATCGTGCTGATTGCCGCCCTGGTCGTCCTGGCCGACACCCTCCATAAGTATGCGAACGGGGAAGCAGGGCTGCTCGACGTCGCTTTCGCCGCCCTGGACTGCATCCCCGGCATGAAGGGCCTCACCAGCCTCCGCGGCCTCGCCAAGGGCATGAAGGGCCTCAAGGCCGGGATGAAGGGCCTGGCCCTCGGCGCCAAGGGACTCGGCAAGGGCGCCCGCGCGATGGGCCGGCCGATGAAGAAGCTCTTCACCTGCGGAGACCCGATCGACATGGCCACCGGCGACATGGTCATGTCCGAGACCGACGTGGACCTGCCCGGAGTTCTCCCACTGGAGCTGGAGCGTCACCACCGCACCGGCCTGCGGTCCGGCCGCTGGTTCGGGCCCGGTTGGGCCTCGACACTCGACCAGCGCCTCATCCTCGACCAGGGCGGCGCTCGGTTCACGTCGGCCGACGGAATGGTCCTCCACTACCCTGCACCGAACCCGAACGACCCCGTCCACCCTGTCGAGGGGCCGCGCTGGCCACTGGAGTGGGATGGCGCCATGGGCGGCGCCATGTCCGTGCGACAGCCCGAGTCCGGCCTCACCCTCGAGTTCCGGCCCCTCCCTGGCCGCTCCGCCGCTGAACTTCCCCTCGCAGCCATCACGGACCGTAACGGCAACGCGATTCGCCTGGAGTACGGAGCGGACGGGGTGCCGCAAGAGGTGGTCCACACCGGCGGTTACCGCATCGGACTGACCTCGGAGCACGGCCGGATCACCGCCCTCACCCTGCTCAACGACCCCGAACAGCCCGTCCTCCTGCGCTACGGCTACGACCCCCTCGGCAACCTGACCGAGATCTACAACTCGTCCGGCCTGCCCTTGAAACTCAGCTACGACGAGAAGCGCCGGATCACCGGCTGGGAGGACCGCAACGGCACGTGGTACCGCTATGTGTACGACATCGATGACCGCTGTGTTCGCACCAACGGCACCGACGGCATCCTCGACTACTCCTACACATACGACACCGAAGGCCATAGGTCCCTGGCGACCAACTCTCTCGGTCACACCACGACTTACCAGTTCAACGACGCCTTCCAGCTCGTCGCCGAGACCGATCCCCTGGGACACACCACTACCCGCACCTGGGACCGCTACGACAATCTCGAATCCCTGACGGACCCTCTCGGCCGCACCACCACGTACGCATATGACGAAAGCGGCAACACCAAGCGCGTCGTCCATCCGGACGGCAGCAGCGCCCAGTACGAGTACGACGACTCCGGAGCGCTGACCGCGGCCACGGAACAAGACGGCGCCCATTGGCAGTACGAGCACGACGGCCGCAAAAACATCATCGCGTCCACCGACCCTGCCGGTGCCGTCACCAGGTATACCTACGACGCGCGGGGTGCCGTCGCGACCGTCACCGACCCACTCGGCCATGAGAGCCGGGTCGAGAGCTGCAGGGCCGGCCTTGCCACGGCGGTGACCACTCCTCTCGGCGCGACCACCCGGTTCGAGCACGACGCCTTCGGACGCGTCAGCAGGGTCCGCGAACCGGACGCGGCAACCACCAAGGTCGCCTGGACCGTCGAAGGGCTTCCGGCTCACCGCCAGTTCCCCGACGGCACCTCCGAGAGGTGGATGTACGACGCCGAGGGCAACACTCTGGCGCATGCCGACGCAAAGGGCGCCGTCGCCCGCTTCGACATAGCCCCCTTCGACCGGAGTGCCGCCCGGACCGCTCCGGATGGCACACGGATCGAGTTCACCTACGACACCGAGCTCCGGCCGGTCATCGTGAAGAACGCCCAAGGACAGACCTGGACGTACGAGTACGACTCCGTCGGCAATATCGCTCGGGAGACCGACTTCAACGGCCGAACGGTGACCTACCGGCATGACGCCGTCGGCCACATCACAGAACGCACCAACGGTGCGGGGCAGACCATCCGCTACGTCCGCGATCTCCTCGACCGCGTCATCGAGCAGCGTGACTCCGACAACAACGTCACCCGCTTCGAGTACGACCAGGGCGGAGCCATCGTCCGGGCGGCCAACCAGGACGCCGAGCTCACGTTCACGTATGACGTACACGGTCGAGTGCTGTCCGAGAGCTGCAACGGCCGTGTACTGACCAATGACTACGACACCGTGGGCCGTCGCGTGCGGCGGCGTACCCCCAGCGGCGTCCTCAGCGAATGGCAGTACGACTCCGAGCACAAGGCGGTCGAGTTGCGCGGCTCCGGCCGCACGGTCCGCTTCGGCTACGATCCGGCCGGGAACGAGACGCGCCGCGAACTCCCGGCGGGCACCTCGCTCGTCCATGAGTGGAGCGCAGGCCACCGCCTGACGTCCCAGGCGGTGCGCGCTCCGGGGGCGAAGACCGCCACCGTCGACCGCAGCTACTCCTACCGCGCCGACGGGCTGATCCGGTCCGTCACCGATGCCGCATCGGGAACCTCCACCTACGAGCTCGACGTGAATGGAAGGGTCACCGCCGTAGCGGCCGGGGAACGAAGCGAGACGTACTCCTACGACAAGCTGGGCAACCTCATCCACTCGGCGTCAACAGGCCGCCACGAGGCCGGCGTCCAGGGGCGTATGACGTACACCGGCACTCTGGTGCAGACAGCCGGCCGGTCTCGCTATGAGCACGACGGGCAGGGCCGCGTGGTCCGCCATACCCGCTCCCTCCTCTCCGGTGGGGCCCGCACCTGGCTCTTCGCCTGGGACGCGGAGGACCGCCTCCGTGAGGTCACCACCCCGGACGGGCGGCGCTGGCGCTACCGCTATGACCCGCTCGGCAGGCGCATCGCGAAAGAGCTGCTCTCCGCGAGCGGCGAATCAGTGATCGATCGCACCGACTTCGTCTGGGACGGCACTCGTCTGGCCGAAGAGAGTCACGCGATCCCCGGCAAGGGTGACGAGAATCGGATCACCACCTGGGACTGGGAGCCGGGCGGCGATCGTCCGATCACACAGAGGAACCGCTCCGGAGACTCTCCTGACGAGCGGAGCGGAGCGGACCTGAGGGACCGGTTGGACGAGCAGGACCAACTGGACCAACTGGACCAGCGGGACTGGGTCGACGAGCAGTTCTACTCCATCGTCACCGACCTCGTCGGCACCCCCACCGAACTCGTCGACGAGGCCGGGCGGACGGCCTGGCGATTCCGCACCTCCCTATGGGGCCTGCCCCTTCAGGACGCGCCAGAGGAAGTCGACTGCCCACTGCGTTTCCCCGGGCAGTATCACGATGCCGAGACCGGCCTCCACTACAACCACTATCGCTATTACGACCCCAGCACCGCGCGCTATCACAGCCCGGACCCGCTCGGTCTCGATCCGGCGCCGCATCACCACAACTACGTGATCAATCCGCTCACTTGGATTGACCCGCTGGGTCTCGCGCCGTCCTGCAAGGCCGTTATCCGGCACTACACGGACAAGAACGGCTACCAGAAGATCATGAGCGGCGGAAGCAAGGACGGGATCACCCTCAAGGTGCCCAAGAGCTCGAAGGGCAAGAACGCGTCCGCGGTCTATGTGACCCCCATGAGCCCGGCCGATGTCGCCAAGAAACCGGGTGGGTTCAAGTCCTATCTTGGTCTCACCAGGGAGAAGAGCTCGCACATGATCGAGTTCGAGGTCGACAAGAAGCTGTTCTCGGGCCGCCTCCCGGGCAGCCGGAGCCACGTCTGGTTCTCCAACAGCGATGTCACCATTCCCCGGGATGCGATCAGGTACCACGGCCCTACATCAGGCTGGAAAGCCTGAACTGACCAAACCGAACTGCACAGGCAAGGAATCCATGGAAATCACCGGGCACTCAAGCGACTTCATCGCAGATACCGCGTTCCCTGCGGCGGTGAAGCAGTTCGTCATGCGGCAGCAACAGCGATGGCCTGGCTTGTTCCTCTACGGAGAACCGGCCGGTGCGGAATCCTTGGCCGACTGGAAGCTCCCGGATGACGATGATGACGATGACTACTCGGGCATCGTCACCTTCTCGGCAGGCCAGGAGATGGAGGATTTCTGGGAGGAGAACGGCTACGCACTCGACGACGCGGGGGAAGGGCCCTTCTCGGTCTTCTAC
The DNA here is from genome assembly GCF_039533825.1 of Streptomyces rectiviolaceus. Classification (NCBI taxonomy): domain Bacteria; kingdom Bacillati; phylum Actinomycetota; class Actinomycetes; order Kitasatosporales; family Streptomycetaceae; genus Streptomyces; species Streptomyces rectiviolaceus. The sequence continues at coordinate 14,386 of NZ_BAAAUG010000018.1, read as the reverse complement.
CGGCTCCATCCGCAGCCACTGCGGGCCGGGCAGGTGACAGGAGTCCAGTGCACGGATCCCGAGGCCGCGGCAGCCGTCGAGGGCACGGGACTTCTGCTGGCCGAGTACTTCGCCGTCAGTCTCGTCACGCCGGAGGATCCGGCCACCGACCCGTTCTCAGGGCGTGTCCTGGTCGATTTCCTCGAGTCGTTCGGCTCGCCCCTGCGTTGACCGTGCGCACCCCCGGCGCGGCGCCGTTCAGGTCTCGGACAATGATCCTATTCTGACGACATGTCAGACATGTCGCATGAATCGCATGAGCGGTCTTTCGACCTGCTCGGCTTCGACAACGTCCTCTTCCCCGTCGGCAACCTCGAAGAAGCCGTCAGCTTCTACGAGCGTGCCGGGTTCCCCGTGACGCACCGGATCGACGAGATCGGGCTCGCGATCCTGAAGGTGGGGAAAGAGACGCCCGGGATTCTGTTGCGGGTGGAGGAAGGCGTCGAGCATCGGCCGTCGGCGTGGGCCACGCCCCGGGTGTGGATCGAGGTGGGGGACGCTCGGGCTGCCGGGCGGGCCCTTGAGGCCGCCGGGGTCAAGGCGCTCGCGCCGCCCTCCTCCGTGGCCACCGGGTGGACCGTCGAGGTCTCCGATCCGTGGGGGAACGTCGTGGGGTTCACCGACTACCGCAAGCGGCCCGAGCTGGCTCGGAGCTAGCGCACAGGTACCCCCGGGGCGCGGGTTACTGCCAGCGCGCCCCGCCACCCTCCTCCGCCACCACCATGATGCGGCGCAGCATGTCCGAGAGCTGCGCCCGCTCCTCCTTGGGGAGCGCCCCGAGGAGGCGGTACTCCTCGTGGCCCAGTACGTCCATCGCGCCCAGCCAGATCGACCGGCCCGACTTCGTCAGCTCCACGTCCACCCGGCGACGGTCCGCCTTTGACGGCGTGCGGCGGATCAGGCCGCGCCGTTCCAGGCCGTCCAGGCGGCCGGTCACGGATGCGGGGGCCAGGTCCAGGTCGGCGGCCAGCTGCGACGGGGTTGCCCGGCCGCCGCGGCCCGCCAGTTTGTGAAGGGTGTCGAACTCGGGGCGTTCCAGGTCGAAGTCGACCAGGGACTGCTCGCGCACCCGGCGCAGATGGACGGTGAGCTTCTTCATGCGCGTGACCGCGCCCTCGATGTCCGGGTCGAGGGCGGGGAGCACCGGCAGCCAGCGCTCCACGTGATCGTCGGTCCAGTCGCGCGACGGCTCGCCTTCCTTCGCCCTCAAGGCCTCGCCCACGTCCTTGTTCTCGTGCCTCTTCGCCATGCACAGCAGCCTACGTCGGTGTGGTTCGGCTCCTGATATTTCGGTGGCGAATAATTCGGTGCCGAAATATAGTCCCCTCCATGCCGTCGCATCCTCTACTGCGCAACCGCTCCTTCCGGCTGTTCTTCCTCGGCCGCTCCCTGTCCCTCATCGGCGACGCCGTCATCCCCGCCGCCCTCGCCCTCGCCGTACTCCGCGCCACCGGCTCCACCTCCGCGCTCGCGCTCGTACTCGGCTGCGCGATGGGGGCGAGGCTGCTGTTGCTGCCGCTCGGCGGGGTCGTGGGCGACCGGTTCAACCCCCGTACCGTGGCCCTCGCCGCCGACCTGGTGCGGTGCGTGACCCAGCTGTTCGTCGGCGTCCAACTGCTCGGGGGTGCTCCTGAGTTGTGGCAGCTCGCCCTCGCCGAAGCGGTCGGCGGCGCCGCGTCCGCCTTCGCCATGCCGACCCTGTCGCCGCTCATCACAGGGACGGTCGCAGCGAAGGACCGGCACGCGGCCAACGCCGTTCTGGGCGTGGTCCGCAGCGGCTCCCGTGTCGGCGGCCCCGCGCTCGCGGGGCTGCTGATCTGGGCCGCGGGGCCCGGCTGGGCCTTCGTCCTCGATGGCGTTTCCTTCGCCGTCAGCGCGTGTCTCCTCACGGCCGTCCGCATCCACCGCACCGTCGAAGAGCCCACCGCGCGCCGTTCGCTGCGCAAGGATCTCGTCGAGGGCTGGCACGAGGTGCGCAGCCGCGACTGGTACTGGACCAGCCTCATCGCGCACTCCGCCTGGAACGGCGCCGCCGCCGTCCTCATGACACTCGGACCCGTCATCGCCGTCGAGGAGTTGGGCGGCGAAGGCACCTGGATCGCGATCCTCCAGGCGGGCGCGTTCGGCCTGCTGGGCGGCTCCCTGCTCGCCGGACGCGCGAGACCGAAGCGCCCGGTCCTGGCGGCCAACCTCGGCCTCGCGACGTACGCCCTGCCCCTGGCCCTGCTCGCGGCCGAGGCTCCGACGCCTGCCGTGATCGCCGCGTACGGCATCGCGCAGGCGGGACTCGGCTTCCTCAGCCCCATCTGGGAGACCTCGGTGCAGGCGGCGATACCCCCCGGCGCGCTGGCCCGCGTCACCTCGTACGACTGGCTGCTGTCGTTGGCCGCGATGCCCCTGGCGTACGTTCTCGGGCCGCTCGCGGCGGACGCGTGGGGCACGGCGACCCCGCTGTGGATCGCGGCGGCCGTGGTGGGAGTCGCGTGCGCGGGGACGGCGGTCGTGCCGGGAGTGCGCCGCTTCGGGGCGAGCACCGGCAGCTCAGGCAGCCCTCAGGCCACCCCCGGCGACACCGGCGACACCGGCCTCTCGAAGAACGTCTCCAGCGACACCGTCGCCTGAGTCCCGCTCACCCCGTCGATCGCGTACAACCGCCGCAGCACGTCCTGCAGTTGCTCCGTCGTGGACGTGCGGACCTTGACCAGGACGCTCGCCGCGCCCGCGATGACGTGCGCCTCCTGGATCTCGGGGACCGCGGCGAAGTCCTCCGCCCGGTCCCCCATCCATGCCGTCGAGTCGACCATGACGAAGGCCAGCACGCCCTGGCCCACGGCCGCCGGGTCCACGTCGACCGTCGTGCGGCGGATCACCCCGCGCTCGCGCAGTTTGCGTACCCGCTCATGCGCCGCGCCCGCCGAGAGGCCCACCGCCTTGCCCAGGGTCGCGTACGGCTGAGCGGCGTCCTCTTGCAGCAGCGCAAGCAGCTCTCGGTCGGTGCCGTCCATCGTCGTTGCCCCAGCCTTCCGTTCACCCATTCTTGACGTACACCATATCTCGTACTGCAATATTCTCCTGTCACCGAATGTGATTCACACACGCGTCAGACAGGGGTCGTCATGTCTTCCCAGAAGGTGCCTACGTCGTACGAGGTTCTGGACGACCACTTCCGCACAGGACGGTGCGCCAACGGGGACGCCAAGCTGGAAGTGCTCTACGACGACTGCCGGTGGGCCGAAGGGCCGCTCTATCTGCCCGCCTGGCGGCAGCTCGTCTGGAGCGACATACCCAACGACCGGCTGCTGCGCTGGGACGAGGCGACCGGGACCGTCGGCGTCTTCCGTACGCCCGCCGGGTACGTCAACGGCAACACCCTCGACCGGGAGGGCCGGTTGATCTGCTGCGAGCAGGGCAACCGGCGCGTCACCCGCACCGAGCACGACGGCCGCGTCACCGTCCTCGCCGACCGCTTCGAGGGCAAGCGGTTCAACAGCCCGAACGACGCCGTGGTCCGCTCCGACGGGTCGGTTTGGTTTTCCGACCCCGACTTCGGGATCACCAGCGACTACGAAGGGCATCGCGCGGCTGCCGAGATCGGTGGCTGCCACGTCTATCGGATCGATCCCGTGACCGGTGACGTGCGGATCGTGGCCGATGGCTTCGACGGGCCGAACGGGCTCGTCTTCTCGCCCGACGAGCGGCAGTTGTACGTGTCCGACTCCCGCGCCGCCCAGATCCGCGCCTTCGATGTACGTGACGACGGCACTCTGTCGGACGGGGTCGTCTTCGCCGAGGCGAAGGACTCCGGCTTCGACAACATCCGCTTCGACGACGGAGGGCGTCTGTGGGCTGCCGCCCTCCACGACGGGGTGCACTGCTACGACCCCGACGGCACCCTCATCGGGCGGATCACGGTCCCCGAGGCCGTCGCCAACATCACCTTCGGCGGGCCGAGGAACAATCGGCTCTTCATCGCGGCGACGACCTCGCTCTACTCGCTGGTGATGTCCGTGACGGGGTTGCCGAGGGTCCGGGCCCTCCGCCCCGGGTCCACCGGCTAGTTCACCGCGTCCACCGGCTAGTTCACCGCGTCCATCTCGCCCACCGCCAGCTCCACGTCGTACACCAGCGGTTCGCCCGCGACCGCGATGTGCCGCGCGCGGGCCGCGTAGCCGGGGGCCGTGACCGCCAGCAGGTACGCGCCTGCCGACGGGGCCGCGACGATGTACGAACCGTCGGCCAGGGAGGTGACGCGGTCCAGCTGGCGGCCCCCCTTGGAGAGGAGGGTCAGGACCGCGCCCTCCACCGGTTCGCCCTCCGCGGTGCGGATGAAACCGTGCACTACGGAGGCGCCGCCTTCGCCATCGGGCTCCCTCACGCGCGCGTGGGGCACAGGTGCCGTCTCCTCCGGTGCCTCACGCGGCTCCACCGCCAGGTGCGGAAGACGCTTCTCCAGGCCTGCGGGCAGCCACCAGTTGGAGCGGCCGAGCAGATGCATGGCGGCCGGGACCAGGGCCGTGCGCAGGATGAACGCGTCCAGGGCGACCGCGGCCGCAAGGCCGATGCCCGCCATCGCGCCCTCCATGTCGCCGCTCAGGACGAACGCGGAGAAGACGCAGATCATGATCAGGGCCGCGCAGTTGATGACCCTGCTCGTCTCGGCGAGGCCCACCCGCACCGCGCGGGCGTTGTCCTTCGTGTGCACCCACTCCTCGTGCATGCGGCTCACCAGGAACACCTGGTAGTCCATCGAGAGCCCGAAGAGCAGCGACAGCATGATGACGGGCAGGAAGGCGGTGATCGGGCCCTCCTTGCCGACGCCGAGGATCTCCGTGCCCCAGCCCCACTGGAAGACGGCCACCAGTACGCCGAAGGACGCCGCCGCCGCGATCAGGTTCATCAGGGCCGCCATCAGCGGCACCACCAGCGAGCGGAACGCGATCAGCAGCAAGAGGAAGCCGAGCCCGATGATCGCTCCTACGAAGTAGGGCAGCCGGTCGCCCGTCACCGCGGCGAAGTCCTTGAAGACGGCGGTGACGCCGCCTACGTGGGCGTCGACTCCGGCCTCCGGAATCACGTCTCCCCGTAGACGGTCGATGAGTTGGTCCGTCTCCTCGGACTGGGGGGATGTCGTCGGGACCACGTTGATGACCGAGATGCCGTCCGCCGGCGGTGCGGCCGCCACCCTCGCGACGCCCTCCGTCTCGCGGATGGCCGTCACCAGGCCCCCGGTGTCCGCCTTCTCGGCCACTACTTGGAGGGGCCCGTTGAATCCCGGACCGAATCCATCGGCCAGCATGTCGTACGCCTGCCGGGTCGTCGTGGACTCCTGGTGGTTGCCCTGGTCGGTCGCGCCGAGCCGCAGGGACAGGAGCGGCAGGGCCAGGAAGGCCATCACCACGAAGGCGAGCGCCGCGATCGAGCGCGGGCGCTTTTGGACGTACGAGGACCAGCGCGCCGCAAGGCCGCTCGCCTCGGCAGGCTCCGGTCCCTCGGCGGCGAGGCGGCGCCGCTGCCTGCGGCTGAGCACCCGGGAGCCGAGAAGGCCGAGCAGCGAGGGCAGCAGGGTGACGGCCGCGAGGACGCTCAGGACCACCGTCAGGGAGGCCGCGATGACCACACCGTCCAGGAAGCGCATGTTCATCACCAGCATCCCGGCGAGCGCAATGCACACCGTCCCGCCCGCGAAGAGCACCGCGCGGCCCGAGGTGTTAAGGGCATGCACCGCGGACTCCTCGGGCTCCATGCCGCGCAGGATGCCGCGCCGGTGCCGGGTGACGATGAAGAGCGCGTAGTCGATGCCGACACCGAGGCCGATCAGCGAGCCGAGCAGCGGGGCCACTTCGGGGATGTCCGTGACGTGGCTGAGCAGCATCGTCGAGAGCATCCCGAGGCCCACTCCGAAGACGGCGATGACGATCGGCAGGACCATCGCGAAGAGCGAACCGAAGGCCAGGAAGAGCACGACGGCCGCGGCCGCGATGCCGACCATTTCGGCGACGCCGGTGGGCGGCTCCTGGATGCGGGTGATCGCCTGGCCGCCCAATTCGACCTGCAGGCCGGAGCGTTCGGCGCGCTGAGCCGTGTCCACCACGTCCTGGACGAGGTCCTTGGGGACCGAGTTCGCCTCCTCGGCGAAGGTCACCTGGGCGTAGGCGATGCGTCCGTTCCCGCTGATCTGGGCCGCGCCCGCCTGCTTGGACGCGTACGGGCCCTGGACCTCGCCGACGCCCTTCATGCCGGCGATCTCCTTCAGCGCGGGCTCGATCCGGGAACGTACGCCCTCGTCACGGGCCGAAGCTCCTTCGTCGACGCGCCAGACGACCGTGTCGGTGTCGCCGGCGCTCTCCGGGAAGGCCTTCGTCATCAGGTCGTACGCGCGCTTGGAGTCCGTGTCGGGCAGGGAGAACACATTCGAGTAGTCGGTGCCCGCCGACGTCCCCGCGGCCCCGAGTCCGAACAGGGCTCCCACCCACAGCACAAGGACCACCAGACGGTGCCGATAGCACCACCGCGCCAATGCCGTCACGATCCACTCCTCTTCCGCGTCGTCAGGTCCCCCGGGCCGTGCCTTCAGGTGCCTCAGCATCGGCGGCACCGCGCTCGGGCGGCGCGACGCGGCCATGATTCTCAAGTAACTCCAAGGCACGGACCGGGTCTTCGTACAACGCCCGCGCCGATACTGAGGGCATGAGCCACGCCGAAGGCCAGCAGGGAACAGATGTCGGAGTGCCGACCGGACCTGGCGCCGGGGCCACCGTGCTCGTCGTGGAGGACGAGCCGAGCATCGCCGACGTGCTCGCCATCGCCCTGCGCTACCACCGCTTCGACGTGATGGTGGCGGGCACCGTGCGCGACGCCCTCGCGCTCGCCGGGCGCACCCGGCCCGACGTGGCGCTCCTCGACGTGATGCTGCCGGACGGCGACGGCCGCGCCCTTGCCAGGGAACTGCGCGCCCGCCGCCCCGAGATGGGTCTGGTCTTCCTGACCGCGCGGGACGCGCCCGCGGAGGTCGTGGGCGCGCTCGGCTTCGGCGACGACTACATCACCAAGCCGTTCAACATCGACGAGGTCGTCGCCCGCATCGGCGCGGTCCTGCGCCGCACCAGGGCGGGCGACGTGCTGCCCCAGCGCCCGCCGCTGCGCTACGGCGACCTGGAGCTGGACGAGACGACGTACGTGGTGCGCCGCGCGGGCCGCACCGCGCAGCTCACGCCCACCGAGTACGCCCTGCTGCGCTTCCTGGTCCGCAACGGCGGCCGCGTGGTGCCCAAGGAGCAGCTCCTGCGCCATGTGTGGCAGTACGAGCACCAGTCCGAGTCGACCGTCGTGGAGACCTACATCAGCTATCTGCGGCGCAAACTGGACGCCCTTGGCCCGCCGGTGATCACGACCCGGCGGGGTGTCGGATACGGCCTCGCATGAGGCGTGCGCACCGCGGCATGAGCTCGCTGCGCGCCAAGCTCACGTGGGTGAACGTGGCGCTGCTCGCCCTCGGCATCATCGTGGCGACCGGCGTGAGCGTCATGGGCATGCGCCACTACCTGCTCGACAGCGTGGACTCCGAGCTGACGCAGTCGCGCGACTCGCTGCTGAGCGCCGGGCTCACCATGAAGGACATCGACAGGCTCAGTGAACTGGGCATCGCGCTCGACAAGCTCTCGCCCGGCGGCAAGGAGCGCGCGAGCGCGCTCCCGCGCGGGGACACGGTGTTCGTGGCGGTGGACAAGAAGGGCGAGCCCGTCGCCATCGGCGCGCTCGCGCCGACCCCGCGCCAGCGTGCCCTCGCCGCCGCCGTGGACGACCCCGAGGCGGCCGCCCGCAGGCCCGAGCCGCAGGACGTCACCCTGGACGACGGCGCTCACCGCATGGTGGGCGCCGAACTCGACGACGGCACGACGGTCCTGATGGCCGCGGCCACGCAGGACGTGGAATCGGGCATCAAGAAGGCGCTCAAGCTCGACGCCGCCTTCGGAGTGATCCTGTTGGGGCTGCTCGCCGTCCTGACGATGATCTCCGCGCACCAGCGGCTCCGCCCTCTTGAGGACATGGTCGAGACCGCGTCCGCCATCGCCGAGGGCGATCTGACCCGTCGCGTGCCGTCGAGCCGTGCCCCGGCGACGGAGACCGAGCAGCTGCGCCTCGCCCTCAACTCCATGCTCCACCAGGTCGAGTCGGCCTTCGAGACCCGCGAGCGCAGCTCGGCACAGCTGCGCCGCTTTGTCGCCGATGCCTCGCACGAGCTGCGTACGCCCTTGTCGGCGATCCGCGGCTACCTCCAGCTGTACGACAAGGGGATGCTCCGTGACCCGGCGGAGCGCACGCGCGCGTGGAGCCGCGTCATCGCCGAGACCGACCGGATGGGGCGCCTCGTCGACGAGCTGCTCACCCTGGCCCGCCTGGACCAGCAGCCGGAACTGCGCTTCAGGAACGTCGACTTGAGCCGCCTGGTACGGGACGCCGCCGACGACCTGCGGGTGCAGGAGCCGGAGCGCCCGCTGACGGTCCGCGCCGACGGGGCGGTACTGATCCGCGCGGACGAGTCGGGGCTGCGCCAGGTGCTCGGCAATCTGCTGGGCAACGTACGCGTCCACACGCCCGCCGACGCTCCGGTCACGCTGGGCGTGGAGCGGCAGGACGGGGTGGTGCGGCTACGGGTCGCCGACCAGGGGCCCGGCCTCGCGGAGGAGGACGCGGCGCGGGTGTTCGACCGGTTCTTCCGGGCGGGTGGGGGCGCGGGCAGCGGGCTGGGGATGGCGATCGTGCAGGGGGTCGTGGCGGCGCACGGGGGCGAGGTGGGGGTGGAGACGGCGCCGGGGGCGGGGCTTACGGTGACGGTTACTTTGCCTGCGGGGGCGGGGGATTGATCGTCCAGGGTCGGATGCGGGGTAAACGGGCGGGCGGGCGGGAGAGGCCTGTTCGTCCAGAGTCGGATGCGGGGGAACAGACTTCATGCTGCGCGTACCGCATCGAACCAACACGCGATTACGCCTGGCGGGAGGCCAGTTCGACGACCGTGATGTCGGACGGCGCCCCGACCCGCACCGGCGGCCCCCACGCACCGGCACCACGCGTCACGTACAGCTGCGTGTCGCCGTACCGCTCGAGTCCCGCGAGCGTCGGATTGGCCAGGTCGGCGATGAAATTGCCCGGCCACAGCTGTCCGCCGTGGGTGTGCCCGGAGAGCTGGAGATCGACGCCGTGCTTGACGGCGTCGTGGATGACGACCGGCTGGTGGGCCAGGAGCACGGAGGCCCGCGAGCGGTCCCTGTCGCCCAGCGCCTTGGCGAAGTCGGGCCCGTGCCCCTCGCGCTCGCCCGCCACGTCGTCCACACCCGCGAGGTCGAAGCCGGGCAGTTCGGTGCGCGCGTTCTCCAGGGGGCGCAGGCCGAGTCCGCGTACGTGCTCGACCCACTGCTCGGCTCCCGAGAAGTACTCGTGGTTGCCGGTCACGAAGTACGTCCCGTGCCGCGCCCGGAGCTGTGCGAGCGGGGCGGCGGCGGGCCCGAGATCCTCGACGCTGCCGTCGACCAGGTCGCCGACGACCGCGATGAGGTCGGGCTGCGTGCCGTTGATCGTGTCGACCACGCGCTGGGTGAAGCCGCGTCCGAGAATCGGCCCCAGGTGGATGTCGCTGACCACGGCGATCCGGAACCCGTGCGCCCCGCGCGGCAGCTTGGCAAGCGGCACGGTGACGCGCTTCACCTGGGGGCCGCGCAGGACGCCGTACGTTCCATGGGCGACTGTTCCGACGGCGACGGCCGCGGCGGTCCCGCCGACGATCCGGGAGACGAAGAGGCGGCGCGAGGGGGTGGCGGGAGCGGCTGGTTCCGCCCGCACTTCTGCGGGGGCGGGGTCCTCCGTCGAACCGGCGCCCTCCGTAGAGGCGGGTTTCGAACCGCGCCTCAAGAAGAAGGGCCGTACGAGCTCCCCCACAAGAAGCGCGAGCACGAGATAGATCGACAGCGCCATCCACATGAACCCCGGCCAGGCCAGCACCTGCTGGAGCCAGAACGGCGCCCCGGTCCGCTCGCTGGTGACCGCCGCGAACATCATCAGCGGCCCCGCCACGAAGACCACGGCGCCCGCACGCCGGGCGAACCCGGGCCGGGCCGTGGTGTCCCGCACCAGGCGCCGCCACGCGTACCACTGCATGCCGATGAGGGCCGCGAGCGCGGCGAGACCGGCCAGCACGAACAGGATGACCACGGAGCGCCCCTCGAAGTGACCGGTGACCGGTGACCGGTCGGCTATGAGCCAGCTATGACGTACGGCGCAGAGCACGCACTCCGCGCAACCCGATGGTCCCTACCACCGTCCCCAAGACAAAGGAGACTACGGCGAGCGTCAGGTGAACCCAGAAGTACGCGGTCGGGTCGCCTGCGTCATCGAAGGCGAGCCCGCTGCCGTCCTTCCACAGGTTCTTGACGAAAGTGATCCAGATGAACCAGCTCCACACCCCGAAGGCGAGCAGGAACCAGGAGACCGGGCGGCTGAGCTTCATACGTTCAGTATCGCGAGCCTCCGTTCCGCACCGTCGCCGGGGTGGGGAGCCCGAGCCGCCCGAGCCGCTCAGGACACAGCAGACCTCGGCGGCGACTTCCACAGCGACGCCCTGTACGTTCTCGTCCGTGCCTGCCGTAAAAAAGACCGCCTTGTTGGTCACTTCCGCCGCATTGCTGACCATGTCGACCACGGCCCCCGCATGGGCGGACGGTAAGCCGGGGGGCGAGAACAAGCCCAAGCCACCCGCGAAGATGTCGACCGTCGGTGGCGCGAAGCTCGGCGAGCCGGGCACCCAGGTGAGCCTGAAGGCGGGCGCGCCCGTGCTCCCCAAGGACCTCTCGGCGCGCTCCTGGATGGTCTCCGACGCCGAGACGGGCGAGGTGCTGGCCTCGCACAACTCGCACTGGCGGCTGCCCCCGGCGAGCACCCTGAAGATGCTCTTCGCGGACACGGTCCTGCCGAAGTTCCCCAAGACGCAGAAGCACAAGGTCGAGCTCTCCGACCTGGCGGGCATCGGCGCGGGCAGCAGCATGGTCGGCGTCAAGGAGAACGAGACGTACACGGTCCACGACCTGTGGCTCGGCGTCTTCCTGCGGTCGGGCAACGACGCGGTGCATGTCCTTTCGGCGATGAACGGCGGTGTCCCGGAGACCGTCAAGAACATGCAGTCGCACGCCGAAGAACTGCAGGCCCTGGACACGCACGTGATCAGTCCGGACGGCTACGACGAGAAGGGGCAGGTCTCCTCCGCGTACGACCTGACGCTCTTCGCCCGCTCCGGGCTGCAGAAGAAGGACTTCCGCGAGTACTGCTCGACGGCCACCGCCAAGTTCCCCGGCGAGACCAAGAAGGTCAAGAAGGGCAAGGACAAGGGCAAGAAGAAGCGCGAGTCCTTCGAGATCCAGAACACCAACCGACTCCTTACGGGAGACGTCGGTCTCGATGCCTACAAGGGCATCGCGGGCGTCAAGAACGGCAGCACCACGAACGCGGGCAACACCTTCACCGGTGTCGCCGAGCGCAACGGCAAGGTGCTGCTCGTCACCGTCATGAACCCCGACTCCGGGGAGCAGCACGCGGTCTACAAGGAGACCGAACGCCTCCTCGACTGGGGCTTCAAGGCCTCGGGCAAGGTCGATCCTGTGGGCGAACTGGTCGCCCCGAAGGGTGCCGGTACGGGCAGCGGCAAGGGCGCTCCCGGTGCGGGCAAGAGCGGATCGGACTCGGCCAAGAACGTGGCGCACGCCTCCGGCAAGGAGTCGGGTGGTGTCGGCGTCGCGCTCGCGGTCGCGGGCGGTGTCCTGGCGCTCATCGCCGCCGGGTGGTTCGTGATCAGCCGCCGGATGCCGCTGCCGGACCTGGTGCGCCGGAAGAGCCGCCGCTGACCTCGTCGGGCTCTTCCTCCTCCTGCTCCTCCTGCTCCTGCTGCTTCCGCGTCGCCGTCCAGGCGGCGCAGAACAGCAGGAGTTTCGCGGTGAAGTTGATCCACAGGAGCAGCGCGACGGGCACTCCGAAGGCGCCGTACATGCTCTTGGACGCGACGCCCTTCATGTAGCCGCCGAGCAGCAGCTTGAGCAGTTCGAACCCGGCCGCGCCGATCAGACCGGCGGTGATCAGGTGGCGGCGCGGCGGCTGGACGCCCGGCAGCAGCGTCAAGACGTAGAGGAGCAGCAAGAAGTCCGCGAGTACGGCGATGGCGAACGCGATCGCCTGCAGCGCCACCCCGCCCAAGCCATCCTTGGAGACCCCCAGGAGGTCGGCGCTCCAGCCGACGGCGGTCGACGCGAGGGTCGACGCGACGACGGACGCGAGGCCGGCGCCACCGAGACCGACGAGTACCCCGGCGTCCTTGATCTTGCGCATGACGGGGTTCTCGTCGGTGTCCTCCAGCTCCCAGACGACCCGCAGGCACTCCCTTATCGAGCCGACCCAGCCGATGCCGGTGAAGAGCAGCAGAACGCCCGCGATGAGCCCGATGGTGCCCGCGTTGGCGACCAGGGCGTCCAGGTTCAGCTGGTCGGAGATCCCGGGGACCTGCTTCGAGATGGTGTCCTCGAGCTTGTCCTGCTGGCTCTTGGAGAGCGTCGCGGCGGCGACGGCGGCGGCGACGGTGATCAGCGGGAAGAGCGCCAGGAAGCTGATGAACGTCATCGCGGCGGCGAGGCGGGTCCAGTGCACACTGTCGAGCCGCTCGTACGCGCTCCACGCGTGCGTGCGCATCAGCCGCTCCACCAGGGGCCCGATGCCCGGGAGTTTTTTCAGCCAGTCCATGATGCCTCCCTGCCCGCTGTACGGAAGACCAAGGTCCGGGTACCCCAGAAACGCAGAACAGTGGCGAGCGCCATGCCGACTCCCGCACCGGAGATGGTGTCCGCGCGCTGTGAGGTGAGGCCGAGGCCGTAGTGGGACACCGCGATGCAGAGCAACTGCACCAGGGCGCCCGCGATGTTGACGGCGAAGAAGATCCCGTACTGGCGAAGGCGCGAGGCTCGCGCCACTCCGGCTCCCTCTCGCCGCCGGTAGGTGCCGAGCGCGTTGCCCGCGTACGCGACCGTGCAACCGGCGACGAAGGAGAGCGCCTTGGCGGTCAGCGGGTCGAGACCGACGGGTCCGCGCAGCCAGATGAAGAGGCCGAGGTCGACGGCGTACGCACAGATACCGGCGGCGGCGAAGCCGAGCAGCTCGGGGCCCATGGCCCGCAGCCGCTGCCTGAAGGCGCTCACCAGTCGGCGACCGCGAGGCCGTACATCGCGATCCACACCAGGCCGATGACGGCGAGCGCCCGGTCGCGCAGGACGACGTCCTCGGGCTCGCCCGCCGTGCCGCGGTCAGCGAAGACGGCGTACCGCAGGACCGCGAGGACGAAGGCGGCCATCGACAGCTGCCGCCAGGGCAGCAGCCCGTTGCCGGTGCCGCCGCTCTCCATGGCCCACAGGCAGTACGCGAGTACGGCGACACCGGCGGCCAGCTGCCAGACGAAGCGGAGGTAGCCGGTGGTGTATTCGGTGAGCAACGCGCGCGTGGCGCCCGCTTTCCCGGACATCTGGACGGCTTCGGAGTAGCGCTTGGCGGACACCATGAAGAGCGCGCCGAAGCCCGTGGTGATCAGGAACCAGCGCGAGAGCGGGATGCCGAGCGCCACTCCCCCGATCATCGCCCGCATCAGGAAGCCCGTGGTGACGACGGCGAGGTCGACGACGAGGACGTGCTTGAGGCTGACGCAGTAGGCCAGTTGCATCACTACGTAGGCGGTCAGCAGCCCCGCCGTCAGGGGCGTGCAGAACGCGGCGGCGGCCAGCGGCGCGAGCACGGCGAGCAGCCCGCCGACCACGTAGGCGACCGCCACCGGCACCTGGCCGGCGGCCACCGGCCGACGGCACTTGGTGGGGTGGGCGCGGTCGGCCTCGGCGTCGCGCGCGTCGTTGATGAGGTAGACGGCGGACGCGGCGGCCGTGAACAGTGCGAACACCACGGCGAGTTGGATCAGCGAGTGGCGCGAGAAGAGCTCGCCCGCGGCGGCGGGGGCCGCGACGACCAGGACGTTCTTCACCCACTGGCGGGGGCGCGCGGTCTTCAGGAGGCCGAGCGGCAGGGCGAGGGCGCCGGGGCCGGGCGGCCCGGGCGGGTGGGGGCGTTCGAGCAGGGCGGTGCGGTCAGCCATGCTTGCGGCCCCCGTTCATCCAGGCGGAGCCCACGCGCGCGGTGAGGGCGCCGAGGGCCGCGCCGGCCGCCACGTCACTCGGGTAGTGGACGCCGACGACCATCCGCGAGACGCACATCGCGGCGGCGAGCGGCGGGACGATGCGGGCTCCCGCGGGGCTCAGCGCGCCGTACGCGACGGTGG
>NZ_BAAAUG010000017.1:61089-86597 GCF_039533825.1 Streptomyces rectiviolaceus | reverse complement strand
CCACACACAGCTCCGCGGGGCGGCGGCGCGTCGCCGGGCTCGCGGGCTCGGACGAGACGGGCACGGACGCCGCGACCGTGGCGGGGCTGCTCTCCGGGGCGGAGGGGCCCGGGCGGGACAGGGACGGAGCGCTCGCCCTCGACCTCCTGGTGGTCCTCGACGCGCCGCAACTGGACGTGGAGAGCGCCGCGATGCTGGTGGAGTCCCTGCCGGACGGCGCCCGCCTGGTGCTGAGCGGCGACCCGGGAGTGCTGTGGTCGGCGGGCCCCGGAAGGGTCTTCGCGGATCTCCTCGCGGCGCGCTGCTGCCCGCAGGTCGTCTCGCGCGTCCCGGACCCCGGGCCCATCGGGGAGCTGGTCTCCGGCATCGGCATCGGCGAGCTGAACCAGGTCGACGCGCCGGGCAAGGAAGTCGTGATCGTCCCCGTGCGCGACGCGGGCGAGGCGGTCCACCGCACGGTGCAGCTCGTGGCCGACTCGGTGCCCCGGGCGATCGGGGTGCCCACGGAGGACACCCAGGTCATCACTCCCGGGCACGGCGGCGCCGCGGGCACGCGCGCGTTGAACACCGCCCTCAAGGAGCGGCTGAACCCCGGCCCCGGCCGGTTCGGCGGCTTCGACCCCGGCGACCGTGTCGCCCACGTCCCGGCGCCCGGGCGCACGACGCTGGGCCGGGTCCTGCGGGCCGACGCGGAGGGGCTGCACCTGGAGTGTGACGGCGCCCCCGTCGTCGTACCGAAGGAGCAGGTGGAGCAGACGGTGCGGCACGCCTGGGCGCTCACCGCTCACCAGGCCGTGGGCCTGAGCTGGCCCGCGGCGGTCGTGGTGCTGCCGGGCGACGCGACGGCGGCCCTGAGCAGGCCCTGGGTCTACACCGCGTTCAGCCGCGGCGAGCGGCACCTGTCGGTGGTCCAGGGCGCCGAGCAGGCGCTGCCGCGAGCGGTGGCTGAGATCCCCGCGAAGGCACGCACGACGCGCCTGCAGACCCTCCTGCGCCCGCAGGTCCCCGCCACGCCCTGAGCCGGGGAACCGCTCCGCGCCTCCGGGTGGCCGCCGCCTTCACCGGCAACCGCCCGGAAGCCGCGGGCACGGCCAGGACGGGCCGCGAGACCCGCCTGAGGGGTCAGCGATCCGCGTCCAGGGGACTTCGGTCGTCGTCGACGTCGAGCGCGTCCGCCTCTTCGGCGTCGTCGGCGTCGTCGGCGTCGTCGGCGTCGTCGGCGTCGTCGCCCTCATCGACGTCGTCGAGCTCCTCAAGGACCGCCACGGCGTCCGGGTCGACGCGGACGTGGACGTCGGCGTCGACCCCGTCGTCGTCCGGCTCGTCGTCGAAGACCGCGCTGACGTCGAACCGGCACACGACCCGGTGCGGGTCCGCCTGGTCGAAGGGGGCGTCGAGCCACTCCCCCGGCTCGGCCGGCTCGTCCGCCGCGGTGACCCAGAGTGTGGAGTCGCCCTCCTCCAGGCCGAATTCCTTGTGCCGGGAGGCGATTTCGTCCGGTTCGAACTCGCCGAAGAGGACACCGAGCGCGGCGTGCACGCTGCTGCCTGCCGCCGCGGCGGCGGAACTCTCGTCCGTCGTGTCCTCGTCGAGATCCGCGACCCGCTGGGCCTGCGCGAGGAGCCGCTGCGGCTCCGCCACGGCATAGTCCCTGCGGATCAGCACGCTCAGCGCGTTCGCCTCCTCCGGGCCCTGGTACGGCGGCAGCACATCGCTGTCCGAGCCGGGGATCTCGAAGGGGGTGACCTCGTCATGGCGGTCGTAGAGGAGCTCGTCGTACTCCTCGGCCGCGGCGGCCAGCTCGTTGAACGCTTCGTAGACGGCCGGGTCGTCCTCACCCGACCTGCGTTCGACCGCGGCAAGGTGACGGTCGAGCGCGGTCTTGACCGCCTCGGCGGCGGCGCGTACCTCGGCAGCGGTGGGCTGCGCAGCATCAGACATAGTGCAGACGCTATCCGTACCGGGCCCGTACTTGCACAATAGATGCGATGCCGGAATACGAATTTGTCGACGTGTATGTGCCGCGCGGGGTCACCCGCAAGGAAGCAACGCGCCTGCTGACGGACCACGCAGAGTACGGACACTGGGAGTTGGACCGCTTGAGCCTGCACGCAGACGGCAGCCGCAGAGTGCGGCTGAAGCGGCGGATCATCCGCCAGCTGCGGGCCACTTGGTGATGTGAGACAGCGAGAGTGGAGGATGCCCCGCCAAGCGGGACACCCTCCACTCTCCGTGACGGATCAAGCGGCGACGCGCGCCGTGCCGATCAGGCGGCCGACCGCGCCCTGCGGTACAGCACCGTGCCCGCGAGCAGCATCCCCGCGCCCACCGGCAGCACGACGCCGACCGGCAGCTCGCTGCCTGTCTGAGCGAGGGAATCCGAGCCCTTCGGCTGCGTGATGATCTGCGTCCCCGGCTGGTTCGGCAGCGCCCGGTCGTCCGGCTTCTCGCCCGGCGTACCCGGCGTACCCGGCTTCTCCGGCTGCCCGGGCTGTCCGGGCTTCTCCGGCTGCTCCGGCTGCTGTGGCCCGCCCGGAGGCTGCTCCGGCTTCGTGGGCGGCTTCTCGCCGCCCGGCGGGAGCGCATCGCCCGAGTCGTTGGCGCACTCGTTGCCGGCGGTCGCGTTGCCGAGACCGCCGATGGTGACGCTGTTGCCGCAGACGTTCACCGGCACGTCGACCGGCAGCTGTACGTCGTTGCCCGAGGCGACGCCGGGCGAGTCACTGCTGTGCCCCTGCGCCGCGGACCCGCCGCCCGAGGGCTTGCCCGAGCCGCTGCCACCCTCGTCGGAGGTGTTGGCGCAGCTGTTGCCCGCCGTGGGGTTGAGCACCCCGACGACGTTGACGCTGTTGCCGCAGACGTTCAGCGGCACGTGCACCGGGAGCTGGACCGAGTTGCCGGACGCCACGCCCGGGGAATCCGATGCTCCCCCGCGGGCGCCCGAGTCGGCTTGCGCGTATCCACCGCCGATGGCGATCATGCCCGTCGCGGCCGCCACCGTGATCAGGCCTTTACGAGTGACCTGTCGCATAGGTTTTCCCTGCCTTATGACCTTCAGGAATGCGTACGCGTCTCAAGGCGCGTACGCGGAATGCCCGAAGGCCCCGGAGTGCATGGCGCGCACTCCGGAGCCGACAGACTCAGACCCTCATGGGGTGAGGCACAACAACGTCAGACGTTGGCGCAGGTGTTGCCGAAGGTGGGGTTCAGCAGCCCGATCACAGAGACCGTGTTGCCACAGGCGTTCACCGGAATGTGCACCGGCGCCTGGACGACATTGCCCGAGAGTACGCCGGGGGACTTCACGGCGGCACCCTGAGCACCGGCGTCGGCAGCAGCGATACCCGCACCCGCGAGCACGAGACCACCAGTGGCAGCCGCAGCAGCGACGACCTTCTTGATCATTATTCCTCCTTGTTGGCAATGCGATCCCAGCCGCGGACCGCACCACCTGTAACGAGGAGGAGGTATTGAAGCTACGAGCGTATGGTCCCATTCACTCTTTTCAGTCAAGTACGCACGCGCTGACGATTATTGGAGTCTCGTTTCAGCGTGCATTCCCGTCACTCCGGGGCGCACGCACCGGCGTTCAGGACGCGTCGATGAACCGGTCGAGCACGCGCACACCGAACTTGAGGCCGTCCACCGGCACCCGCTCGTCCACACCGTGGAACATGCCCGCGAAGTCCAGCTCGGGCGGCAGCTTCAGCGGAGCGAAGCCGAATCCCCGGATGCCGAGGTCGTCGAAGGACTTGGCGTCGGTGCCCGCGGAGAGCATGTACGGCACGGCGCGGGCGATCGGGTCCTCGGCCTGGAGCGCCGTCTGCATGGCGTCGACGAGCGCGCCGTCGAAGGTGGTCTCCAGGGCCTTGTCCGCGTGCACGTCCGTCCGCTTGACGTTCGGGCCGAGGATCCGGTCCAGGTCGGCGAGGAACTCCTCCTCGTACCCCGGCAGGAAGCGGCCGTCGACGTGCGCCGTCGCCTGCCCGGGGATGACGTTGACCTTGTAGCCCGCGCCCAGTTGGGTCGGGTTGGCGGTGTTCTGCAGGGAGGCGCCGATGAGCTTGGCGATGCCGCCGAGCTTGGCGAGCGTCGCGTCCATGTTCTCGGGGTCGAGCTCGGTGCCGAGCGCGTCGCCGAGCTCGTCCAGGAAGTGCCGCAGCGTCTTGGTCACCCGCACGGGGAACTTGTGCTGACCCAACCGACCCACGGCCGCGGACAGTTCGGTGATGGCGTTGTCCTTGTGGATCATCGAACCGTGTCCCGCGGTGCCGTCCACGGTCAGCTTCATCCAGTGCATGCCCTTCTGGGCCGTCTCGATGAGGTAGAGCCGCAGGTCCTCGTTGACCTGGAAGGAGAAGCCGCCGACCTCGCTGATGGCCTCCGTGACGCCCTCGAAGAGCTCCGGGTGGTTGTCGACGAGGTAACGCGCGCCGTACGTGCCGCCCGCCTCCTCGTCGGCCATGAAGGACAGCACGATGTCGCGCGGGGGCTTGCGGCCGGTGCGCATCCGTTCACGGACGACCGCGAGGGTCATCGCGTCCATGTCCTTCATGTCGACGGCGCCCCGGCCCCACACACAGCCGTCAGCGATCTCCCCGGAGAAGGGGTGGTGCGTCCAGTCCTGGGCGTTCGCCGGTACGACGTCGGTGTGGCCGTGGATGAGCAGCGCGGGCCGGGAGCGGTCCTCGCCCTCAATGCGGGCCACCGTGGAGGCACGGCCGGGGTGCGACTCGAAGATCTGCGGCTCGAGACCCACCTCGGCGAGCTTCTCCGCGACGTACTCGGCGGCCTTGCGCTCCCCCGGGCCCGAGTGGTCGCCGTAGTTGCTGGTGTCGATGCGGATCAGATCGCGGCAGAGATCGACGACCTCGTCCTCACCGGTGACGGGCCGCGTCCGGTCCGCCTCGCCCGACCTGTCGGCCCTGCTCGACTCGCTCACGATGGTTCCTCCCGCTATCGCTGCTGGTGGTCCTCTTCATCCTCCCGCGCCCACCCCCCGACACCCAAGGCCGGGCACCCGTCGTCATGCGCCGTTCACGCACCTGACCTGTGTGATCAGAGGCCCCCGAATGTTTGCTATGGTTTTCCACGTCGCCGCGGGAAACCGCGACAGACCACCGGTCCGGGTGGCGGAATGGCAGACGCGCTAGCTTGAGGTGCTAGTGCCCTTTATCGGGCGTGGGGGTTCAAGTCCCCCCTCGGACACCAAAGATTGACCACAAACGCGCTGGTCGGGAGCGATCCCGACCAGCGCTTTGCGTTGCCCGTGACCGGTCGCCCCCAAGCGGCTGTCAGTTCGGTCCGTCGGCTGTAAGGCCGCGCCGTAGCCGATGCTCGTGGACGAGGCGTCCCACCAGTGCCCCGCCGTACACGACGAAGCCCACCCCCACCAGCCAGGACTGCAGGATCAGAACCGTGCCGAACGGGCCGTACGTCACCGCGTTCGACGCGATCAGCGGGGAGAAGACGAACTGCGAGAAGATCCGCAGTCCGAGCAGCCCGAGGGCGGTCGCGGCGGCGCCGGGGGCCAGGGCCCGCCAGCGGATCCGGCCGCAGAGGAGCAGTCGCTGTGACCACCAGAAGAAGAGGAACACACCGATGGTGTCGCCCGCGGTGACGAGGGCGGTCTCGGCGGCGGACGACTCCTGCGGCGAGGGCGTGGTGACGAAGAGCAGCAGAACCAAGACCAGCACGGCCAGCCAGACGACGTGCCGCCACATGGTGTGCCAGCGCGCCGATGGCAAGTCCCACACACGTTCGTAGCCGGTCTGCACGGCGGATCCGAAGGTCACGCCGAACGCCGCGAGCGCGGCGAGGCCCAGTGCCGTAGTCCGCTGCAATGCCTGCCCCGGCACGCCGAAGAGTCTTTCGATCTCCTCCTCCGGTACCTCTGACACCCCCAGGCCCTGCACCAGCCATCGGGCGAAGCCCTCTCCCCTGGCGAGGTCGGCCGCGGCGACGACGACCAGGAGGGGCACGAGAGTGAGGAAGCTGAGCGCCGCGAAGCCCATGGCGCGGTGCATCAGCTCCATCTCGCGCCCGCGGTTCCAGACGAGCCCGGCAGCCGAGGCCAGGAGGCGGTGGCGGACGCGGAGGCGCGGGAACCGATGTCCGTGGTGCTCGGGGCCGCCGTGGTGCGGCGGCATACCAGATGCTGGGGGCATGTCGGATCGACTACCCGCAATCGCCGCGGAGCCCGTCCGGCGTACCGCCGAACGGGCACCCGCGCGGTCATCGGGCGGCGGCCTCCAGGGCGGCGGTGGAGCGTTCCTGGAGATGACGGATCAGGGCGATGAGCACATCGCGGCTCGACGCCCGGTCTCTGGCGTCGCAGGCGACGACCGGTATCTGCTCGGGGATGTCCAGGGCGTCCCGTATCTCCTCGACGGGATGGTCCCGGGAGTCCGGGAAGACGTTGAGGGCGATGACGAAGGGCACGCCCTGTTGCTCCATCTCCTCGATCGCCCGGAAGCTGGACGCCAGACGCCGCGTGTCGACCAGGACGACGGCCCCCAGGGCGCCCTTGAACAGGCCGTTCCACAGGAACCAGAAGCGCTCCTGGCCCGGCGTGCCGAACAGGTAGAGCACCAGTTGTTCGTTCAGGCCGATCCGCCCGAAGTCGAGGCTGACGGTGGTCTCGTTCTTCTCGGCCACCCCGATGAGGTGGTCGACGTCGACGCTCGCCTGGGTGAGGGTCTCCTCGGTGGTGAGCGGTCTGATGTCGCTCACCGAGCGGACCATGGTGGTCTTGCCGGTGCCGAAGCCCCCGGCGATCATCACCTTGACCGAGCGGCTCCCGGCGGGCAGCGAGCCCCCGGGCGCCGGCCGGTCCGGACGGTCAAAGCCTTTGAAGTCCACTGAGTACCTCCTCGAGGAGCGCGATGTCCGCCCCCTGGCCGGGTGTGGAGGCCGGGATGGGATCACGTGCGTCCACCTGGCCTGCTTCCAGCAGGTCGGCCACGAGCACGGCAAGAATGTTGAACGGCAGTCCGAGGTGGGCGCTCAACTCGGCGACCGACAGCGGATCGCGGCACCAGCGCACGATTTCCTCGTGCTCGTACTGCATGCCGGGCGCGGAGGCGGGGGTGGGGCGGGAGACGATGAGGGTCGCCACGTCGAGGCCGGCGGCCGGCCCGCCGGGACCACTGCGACCGCCGGTGAGCACGTAGTAGCGCTCGAGGCCGGACGGGTCCGTGGGCCGTGGGGGGCCAGGCCGTTGGGGACCGCTCATCCAGGCTGCTCCTCCTGGCGCACAGTGGTGCCGAGGAGTTCACCCATCCTGCGGGACAGGTCCCTCATCTGGTGTCCGAGCAGCCCCTGGTCGAGCCCTTCCCTGGCGAGGACCCCGAGGTACGTCTCGACTCCGGCCCGCACCACGAACAGGTGCCCGCCGTCGACCTCGATCATCGCCAGGCGCAACTGGCCGCCGTAGTTGGGGAACTGGTCCGCCACGGGCTGGGCGAGCGCCTGCAGGCCCGCGACCACGGCGGCGAAGCGGTCCACGTCGTCCGGGTCCTCGGCTCCGTACGAGGCGATGGCCTTGCCGTCGCTCGACGCGACCAGCGCGAAGCGGATCTCCGGGATGCTCTCGGTCAGGTCGCGGAGCGCCCAGCTCACGTCGGATTGGTGTTGCGTCATGTGGCTAGTCGCTCTCTTCGGTGCGGGACTCGTCGGTCTCTCGTCCAGCGGTGGCGAAGGCCGCCATGCCGGTGAAGGACGCGTCCGGCGGCGCCGCGGGCGGCGTGGGAGTGCCCGTCGTGGCGTGCGGCCCGGAGTCGGCTCTCTTCGAGGTGTCGGCGCGCTTGCTCCTGCGCCGGGGCAGACCGCCGGGCGTGACGTCCGCGGCGGCCTCGGCGGCCGCGGTGCGGACCGGTTCCCGCCGGGTGGCGGGCGCCTGTGCCGGGGCCGGGGCGGTCACGGGGGCGGCCGGCAGCTGGCTGAAGTACTTGTGCGGTACGACGACGACCACCGAGGTGCCGAGCCAGGGTGAGTCGGCGAAGGCGACCTTGATGCCGTACTTGCGGGCGAGCGTGCCGACGACGCGCAGGCCCAGGTGTGCGTCCTCGGAGAGGCCGACGAGGCCGGAGCCCTCCGTGTCGCCGTCGAGCGACCGCAACGCCTGCTGCTTCTTCTCGTCGGTCAGGCCCTTGCCTGCGTCCTGGATCTCGATGCCGACGCCGTTGGGCACCTCCTTGCCGGACACGACGACCGGCTCGGTGAGCGGCGAGTAGCGCGCCGCGTTGTCCAGGAGGTGGGCGAAGATCAGCGTGAGGTGGTCCACCAGACCGCCGTCGACGCCCAGTTCGGGAAGGTGGCGCAGCTGGACCCGGTCGAAGTCCTTGATGCGGCCGATGCCGCCGCGTACGACGCTGAGCAGGCGCTGCGGCTCCTGCCACTGGCGTCCCGGACGGTCCGTGCCGCCGAGCACACCGATGCTCGCGGCCAGACAGTCGGCGGGGCCGATCGCCTGGTCGAGCTCCATCAGGCCCTGAGCGACGGCCGGGGTCCTGCCGTGCTCTCCCTGCATCTCGTGCAGCCGGCCGCGGATCTTTCCGGTGAGCACATGGATCCGGCTGCCGATGCTGATCACGGCCTGCTCTGCGGATGTGCTGCGGTTGAACTCTTCCTCGACGGCGATCAGGCCGGTCCGCAGGACCTTGCGCAGTTCGAGCCTGAACTCCGGTGAGATCTCAGCCTCTTGGCCCTCTTGGTCGAGCGCGAGGGGCAGTACGTCGTCGATCGCCTCGCCGCCGCGCAGGCCCTCGAAGGCCTGGGGCAGGAATTCGTCCGCGAGGCGGGCCACCAGGGCCTGCTGCCGGTCGAGCCGCCACTGCCACGCCTTCGCCTCGTCGGCCCTGTGGGCCTCGTGGGCGGCGCGCTCGTCCTCGTACCGCCGCTCCAGGGCGGCGACGTGCTGCTGCCACTGCTGAGAGTGGTTCAGCTGGGCCCTGCGTGCCTCGTCGGCCGCCCGGCCCACGTCCTGTCGCGTGCGCAGCAGGAGGCGGATACACGCGGCGGCGGCCGCGGTTGCCGCGAGGCCCGCGACCGCGGTGGGTATTCGGGCCGGGTCGGAGCCGGTGGCCAGGGCGGCGACGCTGCCGACACCGAGGCCGATCGGTAACAGCCACCAGCTGTACCAGGCCGCGGGTGCCCGGGCTGCTGCCGGTGGCGGAGTGGCAAGTTCCATCTGCATCCTCAAACCAACGCGATCAAAGAGTGGACAACCCAACCAAGGGGTCGCACCCATCGCATCTCGGCGCCTCCTGTGACTGCGGCGGCGCCGCCTCGATCACCTGCGTGATCCCCCGTGCGACAGCGCGACAGCGCCGTGGTGCGCGACAGACTGATATCGCGTCAACTCACGGCGCCGCAGGGGAGCTTATCTGGTGAAGCGCGTTGTAGATCAACCCCGCAGGTGGCGGGAGAGTGGCCCTAGCCGTCCCACAGATCCCCGTGCCGGCGATGCGCCGACGTGAGGCCCTGCGTGAAGTACTTGTCGTAGTACTCGTTCTCCACGTGATGGGCCTGGAGCCAGATCCCGGGGACGTGGATCGCGTCCGTGTGCGCGGGGAAGCGGCGGTGCGTCCGGAGGATGTACGCGCAGATGTCGCGGGCGCACTCGATCACCCGCTCCTCGTACTCGCTCGCCTCGGCCAGGTAGCGCTGGCCGTAGTCCTCGCGGTAGATGCGGCTGAAGACGTCCTTGTCGCCGTAGACGCCCCCGGGGCCGAACTTCTCGCGGATCACCGCGTCCACCGCGTCGGACATCGACGCGAAGGCGGGCGGACACGCGGCGGAGATCAGCTGCTCGCCGTCCGGCGCCTTCAGGCCCACCGGGTGCGAGCGCACGTTGGCGTACTTGGGGAGCGGGATGTGCCAGCGCCAGACGTCTGCCGGGCGCCAGCGCGGGGTGACGAAGGTGAAGCCGAGCATCCTGCCGTAGGCGCGGGAGAACTTCGGGTCACCCAGGGCGATTTGAGGGTTGATGGACGCGTGGATCCAGGCGCCCAGGCCCATCGCATCCGCCACCAGCATCAGGTTCTGGAGCAGCAGGTCCGCCTCGATCTGGGTACGGAGCGGACCCAACGCCCCCAGCGGCAGCTTCAGTTGCTCGTTCAGGAAGCCGTTCTTGATCCACTTCTTCACGCCCGCGGGGCGGTAGAAGTTCCGGTCGTCCACCAGCGTGGGCCGCGCCCCGTCCGGCTGCGTGAGCAGGTACATCAGGGCGTTGATGTACTGGTGGGACAGGTCCACCACCGGGAACAGGACCGTCGTGCCCGGCAGGTTGGACAGGAAGCGGTTCGAGTCCAGGTAGGCGGGGAAGTCCCGCAGGCCCTCCGCCACGTCGAGACGGTGGTCAAGGACCTTGACCTTGGACTCCCGCGCGCGGGCGGTCAGGGTCACGGCGTCGAAGGGTTCGTCCGGCGCGGGGGGCAGCTTCCTCAGGTAGTACGTGCCGGTGTCGTTGATCAGGAAGAAGTGCGTGCCCTGTGCGTTGTCGGGGCTGCCCGCCGTGCGCCCCGCCATGGTCAGGTTCGGCTTCGCCATGATCGGCTTGCCGTTCCGCGGGTCCTCGAAGGGGCGGTCGGGCATCGTGAGCCCCGTGCAGCCGGTGATGGCGATCAGGACCGCTTCCTCAAGCTCGGTCAGCGGCTGCGGGGCGTCCTTGGAGACGTAACTCATCGATCCCGCCGGGACGGTGGCGCCGCGGCTCACCCGGTGGGTGCGGCGGCGCCAGACCGTCTCCAGAAGGGGGCGTACGAAGAGGTCGGCGAGCCCGGGATGGTGACCGTTCGCCCGCCTTTCCGGCCCTTCCTCACTCGGCGGCATCGCTGCCTCCGTCCCGCATCGGCTTGACCTGCCGCCAGGGCGCGAACGCGCTCGCGTCGCGCGGCAGCAGACCCGCGAGTTCCGGGGCGTGCCGCTGGATCACTGACTTCATGCCGCTCTTCTCGACCCAGTCGATGCCGAGCGGTGTGTAGATCTCGGGGCGGTAGTCGACGGTCAGGAAGCGGTCGCTCTGCAGGCGCCGCGTGGCCATCAGGATGAAGATGCGGAAGGCGGTGTCGCTGAAGCCAAAGCCGGTCGGCGGATTCTCGGCGAACAGGCCGACCACGGTGTCGATCTCGTCGACCGAGTCGTAGACGTCCTTGAGGCGGGCGACGGTCTCGGGGTCCTGGCTCAGGTCCTCGAAGCGGCTGATGCGCGGCTTGTGCAGGCCCGCGCGGAAGTCGTTGTAGCGCGGCACGCCCCTCCTGCGGGTGCGGACGAGGTCGACGACCGACAGGTCGATGATCTCGCCGTCCCGCTCGAAGCGCTGCAGCGCGCGCGGGAAGTTGTTCAGGGTGATCGCGCCGGGGTGAGCGATGCCGAACGAGTAGAGGGTGTCGGCAAGGCCCGTCTTGCGGATCGCGGCCTCCGCCGCGCCGCCCTGGATGTCCTGGAAGCCGAGGTTCTCCAGGCGCTGCCCGAAGTGGTGCTCGCGCATCACGTAGTCGTCGGGGATCAGCGGGTGCATCCGGTAGACGGTGACGAAGTCCTCGGTGAGGGAGTACGGCGTCGCGTGGTGGTCCGGCAGCGTCTTGGGGATGCCGGTCAGCGAGTGGGACTCCAGGAGCCACAGGCCGAGCTTGTTGAGCCAATTGTTCGGCGGGCCCTCCCAGTTGGTGTGCAGGCCGAGGTCGATGGCCTCGGTGGCGAGGATCGCCGGGGTCCACTCCACCGTGTGGATCTTGGCGATGAGGGCGGAGACGACCAGGCGTGCCGCGTGATAGATGCTGTCCTCGCTCATCGCCGGGTACTCGCGGCGCATGGCCGCGCAGACCGCGTTGTGCTCGCGGGCGAAGAGCGTGTGCATCGCGCTGAGGCCGAGCCACCAGCTCTCGTTGAAGCCGGTGAGCGGGATGCCGTTCGGGCCGAGGGGCAGGTGGCCGTCCTCCAGGCGCAGGTCGGCGCTGCCGCCGGCCTCGCGCAGGAACTTCGCGGTCTGCTCGTCGGCGCCGTAGACCTCGGAGCCGTCCCACCAGTGGGAGGCGGTGTTGGCGAAGAGGATCGGGGGCCGGTTGCCGGGGAGCTGGATGCCCTCGTTCTCGGCGAAGCGCATGACGTTCTCGGGCGGGCCGCCGGGGGTGTTGTGCCAGGTGCTGCCGGGCGGCAGCGGGACCTCGACGGCCTTGCCGCCGACGGGGTAGCGGCGGTGGTTGACCCAGTCGTGGACCTGGAACTGGATCCACGCGGCGGCCAGGATGTTGAGCGAGGTCGCAGGCACGAAGGTGTCCCGCTGCAGGAGTGTGCGGCTGACGGTGACCGGGTTCGGGGTGTCGAAGAGGTCGGGGCGGTAGTCCGGCTTGAGGTTGCGTCCGAAGGCCGCGCCCACGGCTCCCATGGAGGGCGCGGAGAGGTCGTTGTACGTCCCGTCGTACGACCGGGCCGTGCGCAGCCGCTCGTCGACCGGCACCGGCACGGGGACGGCCTTCGGCGGCGCCTCGTGGACGTCGGTGTCGATGAGGTTGAGGCGCCGCAGCACCTTGCGCAGGAAGACCAGGTTCAGCAGGCTCGCCGATACCGGCAGCCTGTGCCAGGGCACATAGCGGTTGAGCGCGGCGAAGAACCGGCCGACGGGGATGCCGAGCACGGTGTTGCGCAGCGGCTCCTCGGTACTGAAGCGCAGGCCCTGGCGGTGGGCGGCGCTCGCTTCGTACGCGGCCTTGCGGGCGCGGTTGAGATTGCCGAGGGGGCGGAACGCGTCAGTCGTGTACCAGGGGTTGAAGGCGAGCTCCTCGACCCGCCCGGCCGCCGCCTGCGCCTCGGCGGTGGCCAGGTCCTGGCGTGGCACGGTGAGGCGTCCCACGGGCACCGCGGGCGTGATGGCGTCCTTCCACTCCACGGAGCCGTCCTCGACGGGCGTGCGCTCCTCGTCGACGTACCGCTGGACGCACAGCTCGAAGACGACGTCCGACGTGACGAGGCGGTGCGCCAGTTCGCGGTGGAGGAAGCCGGGGTCGCGGCGCTCGGGCCTCGGCTCGGGGGCGCTGCCCACGACGGGGCGCAGGAGGTAGCGGACGGGGCCCGCCTCGCCCCAGAGGATGGCGCCGCGGCTCCAGTACGTCTCCCTGGCGAGGCTGTTGACCGTGTGCCGGGTGGCGGCCTGGATGTTGCGCCGCATCCGCGTCGCGGTGGAGAAGCCGACGGCCAGCGGAAGCTTCACGAGCAGCCCGAAGGCCTTCTGCAGCGGATTGTTCGCGCCCGCCATGGCCTTGGCGAAGGCGACGAACTCACGGGCGTCGCGGGCGTGCGACACCGGGAAGTTGGTGGCGAGCAGGTCGTGGCTCTCCTCGTCCGACACCGTCACGCGCACCGCCACGCCGCGCAGATCCGCCACGGCGTCGGGCTGCCGGGTGCCACTGGCGTTGGAGAGCCGCACGGTCGCCGGGTACTCGGCGCCGGGCCTGGCGAATCCGCTGCGCAGGGCCTCGGGGATGTCGTCGTGGAAGGTGAGGCGGGCGTTCTCCACGCCGAGCGCGGGTTTCGCGTGCTGGGTGCGCGCGAGAGAACCGGCGCTGCCTGCGCGCCGGTTCTTCGTCTGGACCTTCATGATCTCGCGGGCCAGGCGCTCGAAGAGGCGGCGCTCCGCCTCTGGGCTGCCGCCCACGTATCGCTCGTAGGTCTGCTCGTACTGTCCGGTGTCGGCCATCAGGCGTTTCCTTCGCGCGCAGGCGTACGGGACGGGGGCCAGGCCCTGTCTGACGACAGGGCCTAGGACGCTACTGGCGGCGTGGGACGGCCGCAGCGCGGGTTCCCGCCTATGTGCGGGACGCGGCGCGGGCGTCGAACAGGCGGGCGGGCAGCGGCGTTTGGGCCCGTCGGGCGCCCTGGGGCGACCGTGCGGCGCGGCGCGGGTGATCGTCCGGTTGTCCCCTCTGTGGCCTCCTCTCACAGCAACCCCACGAGCCGGGCGCGCCGATGGCCGGTCCGTGTCGGGTGGACGGGGGCCCGGCGCGCGCGAGTTGACCGCGGACCGGGCCGGTGGTGTGCTCGCAACTCCGTTGCCGACAGCGCCCGTTCCGGGGGGAAGCCATGCGGGACCAGCACACCAAGGCACCGTCCTTCACCGATCTGCGCCCGTACAAGACGGGTGCCGGCTCCGGCACCGGGCCGGGCTTCCCGGTCTATCCGGACCTGGTGGAGCGGCTGTTGGAGGACAAGGCGCAGCCCGATCCGGACGGCATCGTCCCGCACGCCCTTGCGACCTGTGCGGCGTACGCGTACGCCGGGACCGCCGAGGACGCCGATCCGGCGACGCTCGCCATGATCATGGCGCGGCTCGGCCTCGACGAGAACCGCTGCCGGGTCTTCGAGCAGCGGGTGAGTCTGCTCTACATCGCGTCGGCGGCGTATCTCCTTCAGGACAAGGACCGGCGGGTGGTGATCCTCTGCTACCGCGGCACCCAGCCCGAGGACATCATCAGCATCCTGACCGACGCCGACGTACGCCCCGAGATGCTCCATGTGGACCTGGACAGCGAGCGGTTCGACGTGCACGCGGGCTTCTACCGCAACATGCGGGCGTCCCGGTACCTGGTCATGCAGGCCCTGGAGCGTGCGCTGCGCGGCGAGTCGGTCAACCCCGACGAGCAGGGCACGGTGGGCGACGGGATGGAGGCGCTCTACATCACCGGGCACAGCCTCGGGGGTGCGATGGCCGCGCTGATGGGCGTCGTCCTGATGCACGAGCCGCGCTACGCTGCGGTCGCGGAACGTCTGAAGGCCGTCTACACCTTCGGCCAGCCCATGCTCGGCGGGCCGGAGTTCGCCGCCGCCTGCCACCGCGCCTGCGACGAGCGGGGCGTCCACGTACTGCGCGACCGGCTCATCCGCTACATCTACGACCGCGACGTCGTGCCCGCGCTGCCGCCGCGCCCGGTCGGGCCTTACGCACCCTTCGGACGCGAGTTCCACTACCGGCGGCAGCGGGGCGTGGTCGACGGCGCCCTCTCGCTCGTGGCCGACGCGACGATCGAGGCGCTGTCCCTGCCGGGCGATCTGCTCGGGGGGCGGCTGCGTGCCATGGCGGGGCGCCGGGCGAAGGCGATGGGGCGGGCGTTGGGGGAGCTGGTGCGGGGGCCGGGCCGGGAGCCCGGCTGGGTCGAGGTGCGGGATCCGGCGCCGCACTACCCGCAGATGGACAGCCTCGCGGGGCTCGCTGTGGTGGCGCCCCTCGCGTTCTTCGCGGCCCGGCTCGCGCTGACCCGCAACGTCCCGTTCACGTACTCCTTCGAGGACCATGGTCCTGGGCACTACGTGAACGCGCTGGCCCCGCCGGGGGTCATGAGCGAGTACGGGGACATCCGCTGAGCTCAGGGGCGGGTGGGCCCGCGGCTAGTCGATGAAGGCGCCGTCGACGTACACCCAGGCCCCGTCCAGCCGCTCGAAACGGCTCCGCTCGTGCAGGGCCTCCTTGCGGCCCCCGTCGGTGTAGCGCGCCCGGAACTCGACCGTGCCGGTGGTGTGGAACGCGGTGCCGTCCGCCGTGTCCAGGATCTCCAGGCCGACCCAGCGAAGACCCGGGTCGAACTCCACGCGCGGCGGCCTGGTGCGCGGGTGCCAGGTGCGCAGGAGGTACGCCTCGTCCTCGACGGCGAAGGCGCAGTAGCGGGAGCGCATCAGCTCCTCGGGCACGGCAGCCACGGCCTCACCCCGGTGCAGCCGCCCGCAGCACTTCTCGTACGGGGCGGGGTGGCCGCAGGGGCAGGTGGTCTGGGGGCGGGTGGCGCGTCGGGACATGCGGACCATTGTCGCTGACGAGGGGACGCGCCCCGAAGGGGCGCGGGGAACTGCGCGACCAGCCACGACGCGCCCGCGGACGACACCGAGCACCCGGGAGGCGTCAATCAGCTACGGGGCAAGAATGTCCAGCTCATGCAGCGCCCCCACGGCAATCTCCCGGGTCAGTTCCTCGGCCCGCGCCGCGTCGCCCTCGCGGACCGCCTCCGCAAGGCGAACGTGCAGGGTGACGGCCGCCGGGTCCGGATCCTCGAACATGACCTGATGATGCGTGCGGCCCGCGAGGACCTCCGCGACGACGTCGCCGAGGCGGGCGAACATCTCGTTGCCCGACGCGTTCAGGACGATGCGGTGGAAGTTGATGTCGTGGAAGAGATAGCCCTCCAGCTGCTGTCCCCGCGAGGTGGCGACCATGCCGAGGGCGCATTCGGTGAGGGCGGCGCACTGTTCGGGCGTGGCGTGCTGGGCGGCGAGCCCCGCGGCGGCCGGTTCGATCGCCGAGCGCAGGACCGTGAGGGAGCGCAGCTGGCGCGGCCGGTCGGCGCCGGCCAGACGCCACCGGATGACCTGGGGATCGTAGACGTTCCACTCCTCGGTGGGCCGCACGGTCACGCCCACCCGGCGCCGGGACTCGACGAGGTGCATCGACTCCAGGACCCGCACCGCTTCCCGCACGACCGAGCGTGACACCTCGAAGCGCTGGGCCAGCTCATCCGTGCGCAGCACACTGCCCGGCGGGTACTCGCCGCCGGTGATGGCGGGCCCGAGGTTTTCCAGTACGCGAGCGTGCAGCCCACGGGCCTGATCGGTCATGTCGTCAGGGTATGTGGGGACCCTCGGGAACAAAAAGTCAGACTTTTGTGTCACAGACTCTTGAATTCGTCAGACCTAATGGGTTTCAGTGACGTGAACGAGCCACGGGTCTCCCCCCGGCCCGTGGCTCGTGACCGACCGATGTCGATGAAGACAGCAAGGCAGGACAGCGATGAGCACCCCCCACGTCGTCGTAGTGATGGGCGTGGCAGGGACCGGCAAGACAACGATCGGCCCCCTGCTCGCGGCACAGCTCGGCGTTCCCTACGCCGAGGGCGACGACTTCCACCCCCCGGCGAACATCGCCAAGATGTCGGCCGGGACCCCGCTGACCGACGACGACCGCTGGCCGTGGCTCGATGCCATCGGTGCCTGGGCCCACTCCAGGGCCGGTCTCGGCGGTGTGGTCAGCAGCTCGGCGCTGAAGCGCAGTTATCGCGACCGGTTGCGGGCCGCGGCGCCCGGCGTCGACAGCCTCGTCTTCGTACACCTCACCGGAGACCGGTCCCTCATCGAGGACCGGATGTCCCACCGGCAGGGCCACTTCATGCCGACGGCCCTGCTCGACTCGCAGTTCGCCACGCTGCAGCCGCTCGGCGCGGACGAGGCGGGCGTCGCGGTCGACGTCACCGGCGACCCGGAAGAGATCAGCGAGCGGGCGTACCAGGCCCTCCTCGCCCTCGACAAGTAACTCCCCGCCCTCCCCATCCCCCCGCACCCGTCCCCCTCCCCTGACGTACAAGGAAGACACCGTGACCAGTCTCAGCGTTGAGATGCTGGCAGCGGACGCCGTCGAGCCGATCACCTCTGCTGGCCATGCCCAGCTGGGTATCGCCGTCCTCGCGGGCATCGCCGTCATCGTCCTGCTCATCACGAAGTTCAAGCTGCACGCGTTCCTGGCCCTGACCATCGGGTCGCTCGCCCTCGGCGCCTTCGCGGGCGCACCGCTCGACAAGGCGATCGCCAGCTTCACCACGGGTCTCGGCTCGACGGTCGCGGGCGTGGGTGTGCTGATCGCGCTCGGCGCGATCCTCGGCAAGCTGCTCGCCGACTCCGGCGGCGCGGACCAGATCGTCGACACGATCCTCGCCAAGGCGGGCGGGCGCTCGATGCCGTGGGCGATGGTCCTGATCGCCTCCGTGATCGGGCTTCCGCTCTTCTTCGAGGTCGGCATCGTGCTGCTGATCCCGGTCGTCCTGATGGTCGCCAAGCGCGGCAACTACTCGCTGATGCGGATCGGTATCCCGGCGCTCGCCGGTCTGTCCGTGATGCACGGTCTCATCCCTCCGCACCCCGGTCCGCTGGTCGCGATCGACGCGGTGGACGCGAACCTGGGCATCACACTGGCGCTCGGCGTGCTCGTCGCCATCCCGACGGTGATCATCGCCGGGCCCGTCTTCTCGAAGTACGCGGCGAAGTGGGTGGACGTCCCCGCCCCCGAGAAGATGATGCCGCAGCGTCCTTCGGAGGACCTTCAGAAGCGTCCCGGGTTCGGCGTGACGGTCGCGACCGTCCTGCTGCCCGTCGTGATGATGCTGGCCAAGGCCCTGGTCGACATCATCGTCGACAACCCCGAGCACACGGTGCAGCGGGTCTTCGACGTCATCGGTTCGCCGCTTATCGCGCTGCTCGCCGCGGTGCTCGTGGGCATGTTCACGCTGGGCCGTGCGGCCGGCTTCACGAAGGACCGTCTTTCGACCACCGTCGAGAAGTCGCTCGCGCCGATCGCCGGTGTGCTGATGATCGTCGGTGCGGGTGGTGGCTTCAAGCAGACCCTCATCGACTCGGGTGTCGGCAAGATGGTCCTCGACATCTCCAAGGACTGGTCGATCCCGGCGCTGCTGCTCGCGTGGCTGATCGCCGTGGTGATCCGCCTCGCCACCGGGTCGGCGACGGTCGCCACCATCTCGGCCGCGGGGCTCGTGGCTCCGCTGGCCGCGGACATGTCCACCTCGCACACGGCGCTGCTCGTGCTGGCCATCGGAGCGGGTTCGCTCTTCTTCTCGCACGTGAACGACGCGGGGTTCTGGCTGGTGAAGGAGTACTTCGGGCTTGACGTGGGGCAGACGATCAAGACCTGGTCGGTCATGGAGACGATCATCTCTGTGGTTGCCGGTGGGTTCGTGCTGTTGCTGTCGCTGGTGATTTAGCCCTGCGGGGCTCTTGGCTCGGTCGATCACCGGCTCCGCCGAGTTCGTCCTCAAACGCCGGACGGGCTGGAAATCCAGCCCGTCCGGCGTTTGGCCTGGGAGGCGCCTACCTCCGCCACAGCGAATGCTTTTGCTCCGCCCACCCCGGGTCCACCGACCCGGTCCGCATACCCCGCCTCGCCTCCGGATCCGCCCACGCCATCCCGACGTGCCCGGCGATCACCACGCCCACCGCAAGCGCCAGCCAGTCGTGGACGAACGTGCTTCCCGTGCGCCAGGCCAGTGGGGCCAGGTCCGTGAACCACATCAGCAGGCCCGTGCCCAGCATCACCAGGGCCGCCCCGGCGATCCACCCGGCGTACAGCTTCTGGCCCGCGTTGAACTTTCCCGCCTGCCGGCGCGCGGTGCCGCGCCGGAGCCAGGCCCTGTCGTGCGGGCCGAAGCGGTTCAGGAGGCGCAGGTCGCCGCGGAAGGCACGGGACGCCAGGCCCGCCAGGAAGGGGGCAAGGAGGAGAAGGCCCGACCACTCGTGGACCGTCACCACCAGCGCGCGGCGCCCCACCAGCTCGGCCAGTTGAGGGACGTACAGGCACGCGGCGGTCGCGACGCACACCCCCATCAGGAGCGCCGTCACCCGGTGCACCCACCGCTGTGCCGGGCTGAACCTCCGTACGCGCGAGGCCACTTCAGGCCGTGGACTCGTCGTCCCTGCCATTCGAATCACCCACCCACGCGTCGACGTCGTAGCCCCGCTTCTCCCAGTAACCCGGCTCCACCTCGTCCGTGAGCGTGATCCCGGAGAGCCACTTCGCCGACTTGTAGAAATACATCGGGGCGACGTAGAGGCGGGCCGGGCCGCCGTGGCTGTGGCCCAGGTCCTTGTCCTGCATGCGCAGGGCCACCATGACGTCCGCACGCCGCGCCTGACGCAGCGTCAGGCTCTCGCTGTACGCCCCGTCGAAGCACGTGAAGCGGACGGCGCGGGCGCCCGGTCGTACCCCCGCCGCGTCCAGGAGCCGGGAGAGGCGTACGCCCTCGAAGGGCGTGCTCGGCACCCGCCAGCCCGTCACGCACTGGACGTCGCGCACGAGGCGGGTCTGCGGCTGGGCGCGCAACTCCGCCAGCGTGTACGTCGTCGGGCGGTCCACCAGGCCGTCGATCTTCAGGCGGTACGTCGACGCGCTCTTGTGCGGGACGGACGCGGCCACCGAGTAGTAGCGGAAGCCGCCGCCGTTGGGGAGCAGGTCCGTCAGGCCCGTGGGGTCCTTGTCGGAAGCGGCGCCGAGGAAGGATTCCAGGCCCCGTTGGAGCTGCGGTGCGGCGGCCACGCCCGCGACGCCCAGGCCTAGCATGCCGAGGACCAGGCGGCGGCCGACCGGCGCGCCGCCTCCGTCGTCCTCTTCGGGCCGGTGCTGAGGGGAAGTTGTCACCCTCCGATTCGAGCACCCGCGGCCCCCGGGGTACAGGGGCCGCGGGTGTCCGTCAGCGTTTCGTCACACCTGGCCCGCCGGTTCCTCCGCCGCCTTCTCCAGCTGGAACGCCTCGTTGCCCAGGCCGATCCGCGCGTGGGCCTCCGGCCTGGTCGAGCGCAGGACCGCGCCGTAGACCACGCCGATCACGGCGGCGAGCAGGATGATGCCGGGCAGCACCCAGCTGAGGGCCGAGCCGGGGCCCGCGCCGACCAGGACGTCGAAGTCCTTGACGGTGTAGCCCGCGATGACGAGCAGGCCGATCGCGGCGAGCGCGGACGCGGTGATGCGCCAGGCCTGGGCGCGTGCGGCGCCGCGCCGCACGAAGAAGACGATGACCGCGACGGAGGCCGTGGCCATCAGGAGGATGACGCCAAGGGCGCCGATGTTGCCGAGCCAGGTGAACAGGTGCAGGACCGGCGCGGTGGGGTCGCCGAACGGGCCGTCGTCGGTCACCGCGAAGGCCACCACGATCAGGAGGGACACGACCGTCTGGAGCAGCGAGCCGGTGCCGGGGGCGCCGGTGGAGGTGTTCGTCTTTCCGAACTTGGCGGGCAGCAGACCCTCGCGGCCCATGGCGAAGGCGTACCGCGCGACCACGTTGTGGAAGGAAAGGATCGCCGCGAACATGCCCGTCACGAACAGGACGTGGAGTACGTCGGTGAAGGTGCCGCCGAGCCGTGACTCGGTGAGCCCGAAGAGCAGACCGGCGCTCTGTTCCTGTGCGGCGGGGACGATGCCGGAGGGGCCCGCCGCGACGGTGAGCGCCCAGGAGCTGATCGCGAAGAAGATCGCGACGAAGCCGACGGCGAAGAACATCACGCGGGCGACGACGACCTGCGGGCGGCTGGTCTCCTCGGCGTACACCGGCGCCTGTTCGAAGCCGAGGAAGGCCGCGATGCAGAAGCACAGGGCGGTGCCGAGGCCCGCGCCCGTCAGGGTGTCCGGGTTGAACGCGTGCAGGGACAGGCCTTCCTTGGCCGGGTCCGCGATGGCCGCGATGTCGAAGATGACGACGAGCGCCACCTCGATGAGCAGCAGAACGCCGAGCACGCGCGCGTTCAGGTCGATCTTCAGCCAGGCGAGCACGGCGACGACGGCGACGGTGACAAGTGCCGGTATCCACCAGGCGACTTCGACGTCGAAGTAGGTGTTGAGCAGCCCGGAGACCTCGAAGCCGAGGAGGCCGTAGAGGCCTGCCTGCAGGGCGCTGTAGGCGACGAGCGCGACCAGCGAGGCGCCCGCGCCCGCGGTGCCGCCGAGGCCCCTCGATATGTACGCGTAGAAGGCGCCCGCGTTGTGGACGTGGCGGCTCATCTCGGCGTAGCCGAAGCTGAACAGGCCGAGGACCACGCCGAGGATCAGGAAGAGCAGCGGCTGTCCGACGATGCCCATCACGCCGTACGTGGTGGGCATGACGCCCGCGACGACCATGAGCGGTCCGGTCGCCGCGAGCACCGAGAGGAGGAGGCCCGCCGTGCCGAGCCGGCCGGCGCGCAGTGCCGTCTCCTGGCCCTTGTACGTGCTGATCCCGCTGCCGTCGGCGGCGCTCCCGGCGGCCTTGCTCGCGGGTCTCGTGTCGCTCGTGCTGCTCGAACTGCCCGTCGCCATGGCGCGGTTGTCCTTTCGAGTGGGCCGATTGGTGCGGTGGGTCAGGCGGAGCCGAGCGCGGCGTTGCGCGCGGCCGTGAACGCCTTGTACGGGTCCCGGTCCGGGTACGACCAGGGTGCTCGGGTCGCGTGCCGCCCGATGCGGTGGAAGAGGGCGGCCGACTCGGCCGCCCGGCCCTCGCAGAACTTGGCGTGGGCGAGGAAGTTGAGGTCGACGCGGCAGCGCGGGTGATCGTCACGCTCCCACTCCAGCCACCAGTCGAAAGCCGCCTTCATGACCTGCCGGGCCCGGCGTCCCGTCCAGTGCTCGGAGGCCGCCGGGTTCGCGGGCTCGCTGCCCGCGGTGGCGAGCACGCGGTAGCGCTCGGCGTGCGCGATGACGGGCAGGACCGCCAACGGCGAGTCCGCGGGCGCCTGTTCGGCCGCCCAGGCGGCGAAGTCGTACACCTCGTGCAGCGGGTCCTGGCCCGCTGCGGGGCGTCGCTCGGCGAGCCTTGCCACCATCAGGTGGTGGGCGTGGTGGTGCTCGGGGTGCCGGTGGCGGACCTCGTCGAAGAGCCGGACGACGTCCTCCTCGCGGCCGAGGGACCGCTCCAGGGTGAGCAGCGCGAGCCACGGCGTGGGGTCGGCGGGCAGGAGCGCGGCCACTTCGCGGCAGGCGTCCCGCGCGTTCTCCGAGCGCCCCTTGCCGCGCAGCGCGAGGTGCACGGAGGCATAGGCGAGCAGCACGACGGCATCGGTGCTCTCCGGCTCGGCGAGCCGCCAGTCACGGGCCCAGGCGGTGGTGGTGTGCTCCTGCGCGAGTACGTCGAACCGGTGGCCCCTGCGGTCCCAGTCGTCGCCGGTGGCGGCGAGCAGCGCGCGGACCTCGGTCCAGCGGCCCTGGGCCAGGGCGGTGCGGGCATGGGCGAGTTCGGCGTCGTCGAGTGCGGCGTCGAAGGCGTAGGCCGCTCGCTTGCGGGAACGGCCCAAGGGGGGTGGGGGTGGTGACACCGCGGGACTTCCTCCCCGGCGCGGCTCGCGTGCGGATGATCACGCACAGCAAAGCGGTAGGCAGCCCTCCAGTCAAGGTCTGCCTGACCCAGGGCCCTTCACCAACTCGTTTCAGAATCCTCAGACTTCACTCCCGACCTGCGGGGTTACCCGCAAGGACACGATTCGGACAAGCCGCGACGATTTCTCCGCGATGTGACGAACGCGCCTTTCAGCTCACCGACTTGGCGGCCGCACGGCCCGCCGTGCGCCCCGAGAAGAGGCAGCCGCCGAGGAAGGTGCCTTCGAGCGAGCGGTAGCCGTGCACTCCCCCGCCGCCGAATCCGGCGGCTTCCCCTGCCGCGTACACACCGGGAAGCGGTTCGCCGCCCTGGGCCAGGACGCGCGACGACAGGTCGGTCTCCAGGCCGCCGAGGGTCTTGCGGGTGAGGATGTTGAGCCGCACCGCGACGAGCGGGCCCGCCTTGGGGTCGAGGATGCGGTGCGGGGCGACGGCCCGGATGAGCCGGTCGCCGAGGAACTTGCGGGCGCCGTGGATGGCGGTGATCTGGAGGTCCTTGGTGAAGGGGTTGGTGACTTCCCGGTCGCGTGCGGTGATCGTGCGCAGCAGCGCCGCCTCGTCGATGAGGGGCTCCTTGGTGAGCGCGTTCATGCCGCGCACGAGGGACGAGAGGTCCTTCTCCACGACGAAGTCGGTGCCGTGGTCCATGAACGCCTTCACCGGGGCGGGCACGTCGGCGCGTGCCCGGTCGATGACGCCGCGGACGGACTTGCCGGTGAGGTCGGGGTTCTGCTCCGAGCCGCTGAGCGTGAACTCCTTGCCGATGATGCGCTGGTTGAGCACGAACCACGTGTACTCGTAGCCCGACTTCATGATGTGTTCGAGCGTGCCGAGGGTGTCGAAGCCGGGGAAGAGCGGCACGGGAAGCCGGTCGCCGCGCGCGTCGAGCCAGAGCGATGAGGGGCCGGGCAGGATGCGGATGCCGTGGTTGTCCCAGATGGGGTTCCAGTTCTGGATGCCCTCGGTGTAGTGCCACATGCGGTCGCGGTTGATGAGGCGGGCGCCCGCCTGCTCGGTGATGCCGAGCATCCGCCCGTCGACGTGCGCGGGCACTCCGGCGACCATCCGCTCGGGCGGAGTCCCGAGCCGCTCGGGCCAGTTGGCGCGCACGAGGTCGTGGTTGCCGCCGATGCCGCCGGAGGTGACGATCACCGCCTGGGCCCGGAACTCGAAGGACCCGGTGACCTCGCGGCTGCTGGCCTTGCCGCGCTCGGCGTCGGAGGGTTCGAGGACCTCGCCGGTGACGGTGTCGACGCTGCCCGCGCTGCGGGAGAGGCCGGAGACGCGGTGGCGGAACTTGAGCTGGACCAAGCCGCGGGCGACGCCTTCGCGGACGCGGCGCTCGAAGGGGGCGACGAGGCCCGGGCCCGTGCCCCAGGTGATGTGGAAGCGGGGCACGGAGTTGCCGTGCCCCTGCGCGTCATATCCGCCGCGCTCGGCCCACCCCACCACGGGGAAGAACCGCACGCCCTGCCCGTGCAGCCAGGACCGCTTCTCGCCCGCGGCGAAGTCGACGTACGCCTCGGCCCACTTGCGGGGCCAGTGGTCCTCGGGGCGGTCGAAGGCGGCCGTGCCCATCCAGTCCTGGAGGGCCAGGGCGTGGGAGTCCTTGATGCGGAGCCTGCGCTGCTCCGGGGAGTCGACGAAGAAGAGGCCGCCGAAGGACCAGTGCGCCTGGCCGCCGATGGACTGCTCGGGCTCCTGGTCCAGGAGGATCACCCGGCGGCCCGCGTCGACGAGTTCCGCGGTGGCCGCGAGGCCGGCGAGGCCCGCGCCGATCACGATGACGTCTGCGTCGTAGGCCATCCGGGGGTTCCTCCTAAGCAGGGGCTTACTGGTGAGTCAGATCCTCAGCACCCGAGGGGATGGCGTCAACCATCTGATGCGGGGAAAGACCCTCGCTTTTAATAATGGTCAGCATTATTATGAGCCCATGGCCAGGACATCAGGACCCGACACCCGGGACAAGCTGATCCGCGCGGGCGAGGAAGTCTTCGCCGCGCAGGGCGTGCACGGCGCGCAGCTGCGCGACATAGTCCGGCTCGCGGGGCAGAGCAATCCCTCCGCCGTGCAGTACCACTTCGGCAGCCGGGCAGGCCTCCTGGACGCGGTCATGGCCGAGCGCCAGACTCGTACGGAGAAGGTGCTCACCGCCGAGCTGAAGCAGGCGCCGGACGGACTCCGCGGGCTGCTCACCGCCCTCGTGGCCGCCGAGGCCACCGAGCTGCGCACCGAGCGGGGCCGCCGCTGCCTGCGCGTCTCCGCCCAGCTCAGCCACGAGAGCGGCGTACGCACCCGCACCCCGCACCCCACCATCGACGGCACCGTCTACTGGGATCTGATCGGACGCGTCGAGTACTGCCTCACCGCGCTCCCGGAACCGGTCCGGCTGGAACGCCTCGACCTCGCCCTCACCCTCGTCGGCGCCGCCATGGCCGACCGCGCGGGCCAGTATCTGGCCGGCACCACCCCCCTGACCGGCGAGGACCTCTTCCTCGCCGACCTCGTCGAGACCACCGCGGCCCTGCTGCGAGCCCCCGTACCCGCACTTGGAGACATGACATGACCGACTCGAACCCGCACGACCTCACCGGCAAGACCGTCGTCATCACCGGCGCGGGCGGTG
>NZ_BAAAUG010000017.1:13840-61062 GCF_039533825.1 Streptomyces rectiviolaceus | reverse complement strand
CGCCGAGGCCGCCCGCCAGGCGGTCGCCGCCGGTGCGAACGTCGTCCTCACCGACGTGCTCGACGCGGAGGGCAAGGCCACGGCCGCCGAGCTCGGCGAGCGCGCCCGCTTCGCGCACCACGACGTGACCTCGGAGGAGGACTGGCAGCGCGTCGTCGGCCTCGCGGTCGCCGAGTTCGGGGGGATCCACGGCCTGGTCAACAACGCCGGTATATCCACGGGCCAGTTCCTGGAGTCGGAGTCGGTCGAGCACTTCCGCAAGGTCATCGACATCAACCTCACCGGCGTCTTCATCGGCATGAAGAGCGTCATCCCGGCCATGAAGGAGGCCGGTGGCGGATCCATCGTGAACATCTCCTCCGCGGCCGGTCTCATGGGCCTCGCGCTCACCGCCGGTTACGGCGCGTCCAAGTGGGGCGTCCGCGGCCTCACCAAGATCGGCGCCGTCGAGCTCGGCACCGCCCGCATCCGCGTCAACTCCGTCCACCCGGGCATGACGTACACCCCGATGACCGCGCAGGTGGGCATCGAGAAGGGCGAGGGCAAGTACCCCAACACCCCGATGGGCCGGGTCGGCGAGCCGCACGAGATCGCGGGCGCCATGGTCTTCCTGCTCTCGGACGCCGCGTCGTACGTGACCGGCGCCGAGCTCGCCGTCGACGGCGGCTGGACCGCGGGACCCACCGTGAAGTACGTCATGGGGCAGTGATGTTGGATGGTCGGCATGACGACGAACAGCGCGCCCGCGCCCGACCCGCGTGAAGAGATCCT
This sequence comes from Streptomyces rectiviolaceus, assembly GCF_039533825.1. Lineage (NCBI taxonomy): Bacteria > Bacillati > Actinomycetota > Actinomycetes > Kitasatosporales > Streptomycetaceae > Streptomyces > Streptomyces rectiviolaceus. Next base: position 60,291 of record NZ_BAAAUG010000017.1, on the reverse strand, counting down.
GGCCATCGTCGACGAGAACGACGAGGTCGTCGGCGAGGCCCCGCGCGGTGAGGCGTACGCGCGTGGCCTGCGGCATCGCTGCGTGTTCATCCAGGCGCGCGACGCCGAGGGCCGCGTCTTCGTACACCGGCGCACACCGACCAAGCTGGTCTTCCCCTCGATGTACGACATGTTCGTCGGGGGTGTCGTCGGGGCCGGCGAGTCCTACGACGACGCCGCCCTGCGCGAGGCGGAGGAGGAGCTCGGGATCGATGGACTCCCGCGCCCCACGCCGCTGTTCAAGTTCCTGTACGACGACGGCGCCGGGCACAGCTGGTGGTCGTACCTCTACGAGGTGCGCTGCGACCTGCCCGTGAACCCGCAGGTCGAGGAGGTCGCCTGGCATTCCTTCCTCACCGAGGATGAGCTGGCTCAGCGGCTCGGCGAGTGGGAGTGGGTGCCGGACGGGCTCGCCGCGTACGAGCGGCTGCGGGAGTTCCGTGCGGGTTAGGGCGGGCTAGGGTGCGGCGAGTGAGCAACTTCGTACAGAGTCTGCGCCTGTGGTTCGCGCCCGAGCGGATCCGCGACGAGGGCGACACCCCCGACTACCGCTTCTCGCTCGCCAACGAACGCACCTTCCTCGCCTGGCTGCGCACCGCGCTCGCCCTCATCGGCGGCGGTTTCGCGGTGGACCAGTTCCTGCCTGACCTGCGCTGGGGCTGGCGCATCGGGCTCGCGCTCGCCCTGCTCGCCGCGGGCGTGCTCAGCTCGTTGCGCGCGGTCAACCACTGGGTGCGCTGCGAACGGGCCATGCGGCGCGGCGAGGATCTGCCCGTGTCGCGCTTCCCGACCGTCCTGAGCCTGGCCGTCGCGGTCGTGGCGCTCGCCATGGTCGTCGTCGTGCTCTTCGGGTGGGAGGGGTGACGGACCAGGACCAGGGCCAGGCTCCGGAACGCGATCCGGGGCTGCAGCCGGAGCGTACGAGGCTCGCGTGGCGGCGTACGACCCTGTCCTGCACCGTCGCGGCGGTCCTCGCGGCGCGGGCCGCCCTCCAGGAGGGGACCACCGCGGTGGCTGTCATCGCCTGCGCGCTGTGCCTGCTGCTGTGGCTCGGCTTCCTGGGCGTGGCGCACCGCAGGATGACCGAGCTCGCCGCCACCCACAGGCCACCGCGGCTTCCGGCGCGGGCCGCGGCGACGGCCGCGCTGTGCACGATGGCGCTCGCGGCGTGCGCGACGGCCATGGTGTTCTGAACGCTCGGGAAAGGCGCGCCCTCAGTGCCTTGACTCAGTGCCTTGACGGCCCGTCCTCCGACGTCCAGTCCACCGTGACGACGATCTTGCCCCGTGTGCGGCCCTCCGCGCTGAGGCGGTAGGCGTCCGCCGCCCGCTCCAGCGGGAACGTCTCGGAGACGTGGACCGTGACGACGTCCTGCTCCACGAGCTGCGTCAGGTGCCGGAGGTCGCCGGCGTCCGGGCGTACGAAGCAGTAGTGGCCGCCGAGGCCGATCACGCGGCCGTCCGCGACCGACGCGAGGCGACCGCCGGGCGCGAGGAGTTCGGCGGACACCTTGAGGGTCTCGCCGCCGATCGTGTCGAAGGCGGCGTCCACACCGTCCGGCGCGAGCGCCCGCACGCGATCGGCCAGACCGTCGCCGTGGGCGACCGGTTCCGCACCCAGTTCGCGCAGGAAGTCGTGGTTGCGCTCGCTCGCTGTGCCGATGACGCGGGCGCCCGCGTGCCGCGCGAGCTGGACGGCGATCGAGCCGACGCCGCCGGCCGCCGCGTGCACGAGGACGACGTCGCCCTCCGTCACCTCGAGCGTCTTGGTGATCACCTGGTAGGCGGTGAGCCCGGCGAGCGGCAGGCCCGATGCCTCCTCGAAGGTGAGGTTGCGCGGCTTGCGGGCGAGGGTGCGCACGGGGGCCGCGACGTACTCGGCGAAGGTGCCGCGCGAGAGGAAGTCCTCGCGTACATAGCCGACGACCTCGTCCCCCACGACGAACTCCGGGACGGAGGCGCCCGGCTGCACCACGACGCCCGCGACGTCCCAGCCGGGGATCACCGGGAAGACGGGGTCGAGGACGCCGTCGAGATGCCCTCCAAGGCACTTCCAGTCGACGGGGTTCACCGACGCCGCGCGGACTTTCACCAGAACGGAGTCGGGGCCGACCTTCGGGTCGCGCACATCGCCGTACTCGAGGACTTCGGGGCCGCCGTACTGGCGGTAGCTGATCGCCTTCATGGGGTCGGCTTCATGGGAGTGCCTTCGTGGGATCGCCCGTGTGGGGCAGTGGCGCGGTGGTGGAAACATCAACAAGGCTTCCATATCCCCATCAAAGGGGCATCGAGTACTAGCCTGAGAGGGTCACTCCCCTCCCCTAGCTCCCACAGAGGTGCACGCGCCATGAGCACGCTCCACCACGAACACCCCGTCCACGAGCACATCCACGGCCCGGCCTGCGGCCACCCGGAGGTGCCGCACGGCGACCACGTCGACTACGCGCACGACGGTCACATGCACCGCCTGCACTCGGGCCACTGGGACGAGTGCGAGCCCGACGAGCACTCCGTCCACGAGGGGCACGACCACCGGCACGGCGAGGGCTGCGGGCACAGCTCCGTACTGCACGGCGACCACGTCGACTACGTCCACGACGGCCACCGGCACGCGGCGCACGACGGCCACTGGGACGATCACTGAGGCCCACCAGGGCCCAGCTGCTCGGCCGACTTCCCCCGCGCGGGCGCCAACTGGCAGTCTGTGGCGGGGGATCGGCATGTTCAGGGCGCTCGGCGCCACCGCGATCCTGATCACGTTCCTCCTGCGCTCTGGACTACATACCGACTGGTCGGCATCATGAACGTCAGCGCGACGCAGCGCGGTATTTCGACGACGACCGTCCGACCAGGAGCGAAGATGAGCTCAGACCATCCACCAGGCCTCGATCTCGACCAGTTGCGCGGCCACCTGGACCGCGAGCGGCCGGGCCTCGTGGGCGGACCGCTCACCGCCCGGCTGATCGAGGGCGGCAGGTCGAACCTCACGTACGCCGTGACGGACGGCGCGACGCGGTGGGTCGTACGGCGGCCACCGCTGGGGCACGTGCTCGCGACCGCGCACGACATGAAGCGCGAGCACCGGGTGATCAGCGCACTGCACCGAGGGACCGAGGTTCCGGTGCCCGCGCCGGTGCTGCTCTGTGAGGACGTCGACGTGCTCGGGGCTCCCTTCTACGTCATGGACTTCGTGGAGGGAACGCCGTACCGCACCGCCGAGGAGCTGGCCCCGCTGGGCGCCGAGCGCACCCGCGCGGCGGTCATCGGCCTCGTGGACACCCTCGTCGACCTGCACTCCGTGGACCCGCAAGCGGTCGGCCTCGGCGACTTCGGGCGGCCCGACGGCTTCCTCGACCGGCAGCTGCGCCGCTGGGGCAAGCAGCTGGACGCCTCGCGCAACCGCGACCTGGCGGGGATCGACGAGCTGCACGCCGCCCTGGGGCGGCAGCTGCCCGTCTCCCCCGCACCCACCGTCGTGCACGGCGACTACCGCCTCGACAACGTCCTGATCGGCGACGACGACCGGATCAAGGCGATCCTCGACTGGGAGATGTCCACGCTCGGCGATCCGCTCACCGACCTGGGCCTGCTCGTCATGTACAGCACCAAGCTCCAGCTTCCGGACTCCCCCATCAGCACCACGGCGGGCGCGGCCGGTCACCCGGACGCCGCCGAGCTGATCGAGCGGTACGCCGCGCGCTCGGGGCGCGACGTCTCCGCGGTCGCCTGGTACACGGCGTTCGCGTGGTTCAAGCTCGCCGTGATCCTGGAGGGCATCCACTACCGGTACACGCTCGGCCAGACGGTCGGCGCGGGCTTCGACCGCATCGGGGAGCTGGTCCCCGTCTTCATCGAGCACGGCCTCACCACCCTCCAAGGACGACAGGAAGGCTGAGACAGCCATGGACTTCGCATTCGACGCCCGTACCGAAGAGCTGCGCGACAGGCTCCTCACCTTCATGGACGAGCACGTCTACCCGGCGGAGGAGGTCGCCGAGGAGCAGCGCGCCCAGCTCGCCTCGCCCTGGGACACCCCGGCGATCGTCGGCGCGCTGAAGGCCGAGGCTCGCAAGCAGGGCCTGTGGAACCTCTTCCTGCCGGACGCCGAGCACGGCGCCGGACTCACCAACCTCCAGTACGCCCCGCTCGCCGAGATCACCGGCCGTTCCCCGCACCTGGCGCCCACCGCGCTGAACTGCGCCGCCCCGGACACCGGCAACATGGAGGTCCTCGCCCAGTTCGGGAACGACGAGCAGAAGAAGCAGTGGCTCGAACCCCTGCTCGCCGGTGAGATCCGCTCGGCGTTCGCGATGACCGAGCCGGAGGTGGCCTCGTCCGACGCCACGAACATCACCACGCGCATCGAGCGGGCCTCCGAGGGCACTGACGAGTACGTGATTACCGGCCGCAAGTGGTACATCTCCGGGGCGATGAACCCGGACTGCCAGATCTTCATCCTGATGGGCAAGACGGACCCCGAGGGCGCCGACCCGCGCCGCCAGCAGTCCATGGTGCTCGTCCCGCGCGACACCCCCGGTGTCGAGGTACGGCGCGCGATGCAGGTGTACGGCTACGAGGACCACTCCCACGGAGGGCACGCCGAGGTCGTCTTCGACCGGGTCCGGGTCCCCGTGAGCAACCTGATCGGCGAGGAGGGCGGCGGCTTCGCCATCGCCCAGGCCCGCCTCGGCCCCGGCCGCATCCACCACTGCATGCGCCTCATCGGCATGGCCGAGCGTGCCATCGAGCTGATGTGTCAGCGGGCGGTGGCGCGTACGGCCTTCGGCAAGCCGCTCGCCCAGCAGGGCGTCGTCCAGGAGTGGATCGCGGACGCCCGGGTCGCGGTGGAGCAGCTGCGGCTGCTGGTCCTGAAGACCGCGTGGCTGATGGACACCGTCGGCAACAAGGGCGCGCACACGGAGATCCAGTCCATCAAGATCGCCACGCCTCGCACGGTGGTCGGCATTCTGGACCAGGCGGTCCAGCTGCACGGTGCGGGGGGCGTCAGCCAGGACTTCCCGCTGGCCGAGCTGTGGGCTGCAGCGCGGACGCTGCGCTTGGCTGACGGGCCTGATGAGGTGCACCAGCGGTCGCTGGCGCGGCGGGAGTTGAAGAAGTACCTGTAAGGGCCCTTCCGGGGGACTGTGCGTCGCTGCGAGTCCGTCGTGGCTGGTCGCGCCCGCGCGGCGGAGCCGCAAATGTCACAGCCCCGCGCCCCTTCGGGGCGCCTCCCTCGGGGCAGCTACTTCACGGTCGTAGCGCCCTCAGCAAGAGATCCGCCAGGTGGTCGGCGACCTGCTGCGGGGTGAGCGGGCCGTTGGGGCGGTACCAGGTGGACAGGTGGTGGACCGAGCCGAAGTGGTAGTCCACCACCAGGTCCGCGGGGGTCGCCTTGGAGAAGACGCCGGCCTCCTGGCCCTCCTCGATCAGCGCGCGGAACCGCTCGTGGTAGCGGCGGCGCTCCGAGCGCACCTGCTTGTTCTTCTCCGGGCTCAGGTGGTGCATGGAGCGGAAGAAGATCGAGGCGTCGTCGAGGTTGTCGATCGTCGTGACGACCACGTCCGCCGCCGCGTCCCGCACCCGCTGCTCGATGGGGGCGTCGGCGTCCGCGAAGGCGTCCAGACGCTCCTGCTGCACGCGCAGGACACGCGCGTACACCTCGTGCAGGAGATCGTCCTTCGATCCGAAGTAGTGGTAGAGCGCGCCCTTGGTGACGCCTGCCGACTCCACGATCTCCTGCACCGATGTGCGGTCGTAGCCGCGGTCGGCGAAGAGCCGCGTGGCGGCGGCGAGCAGCCGCTGAGGGACGGGCGTGCCGTCACCGTCCGTCGTCCTGGCCACTGCCGCCACCTGCCTTTCGAATACCGCTAGCTGTTGGTTGTACGGGAACGCAGTTCCCGCCGGAGGATCTTCCCACTTGTCGTCTTCGGCAGCTCCGGCAGGATCACGACCTCGCGCGGATACTTGTACGCCGCGAGCCGCTCCTTGCAGTACGCGGCAAGATCGTCCGGTGCCGCCGCGGCCCCTGGTCGCAGGCTGACGAACGCCTTGACCGTCTCGCCGCGGTAGCTGTCCGGGACACCGATGACCGCCGCCTCGCGGACGGCCGGGTGACTGTAGAGGACGTCCTCCACCTCGCGCGGCCAGACCTTGAAACCGGACGCGTTGATCATGTCCTTCTTGCGGTCGACCACGTAGAGCCAGCCCTGGGCGTCCATGAAGCCGATGTCGCCGGTGCGCAGCTCCCCGTCGGGGAACGCCTCGTCCGTGGCGTCGGGGCGCTTCCAGTAGCCCGGCACGACCTGCGGGCCGCGCACGGTGATCTCGCCCTGCTCCCCGAAGGGGACGTCCGCGCCGTGGTCGTCGACGATCCTGACGACCGTCTCGGGGCCGGGGACGCCGACGGCAAGCGTGCCGGACACGGGGTCGACCGGCGCCTCCTGGCCCGGCGGCACGGAGGCGCAGGGCGCGGTGCACTCGGTGAGGCCGTACCCGTTGTGGATATAGGGGCCGAAGCTCGCGCGGAACTTGTCCACCAGGGCGGGCGGCAGCGGCGCACCGCCCGAGGAGATCATCGCGAAGGAGTCGAAGTGCTCCCGCGTGACGGAGGGGTGGGCGGCGAGTGCCATGAAGGCCGTGGACGGGCCCACGGTGTACGCGGGCCGGTGCTCGGCGAAGGCGTCGAGGACGACCCCGGCCTCGAAGCGGTACGCGAGCGCGAGGGTGCCCGCGTTGGTCAGACACCCCACCACCTGCGCGACCATGCCCGTGATGTGGAAGAGCGGCGCCATCGCGAAGTAGCAGGCGCCTTCGGGGATGCCGGAGCCCGTGCGCTGCCGTTCTGCGTTGTAGGTGATGTTGCCGTGGGTGTTCATGGCGCCCTTGGGGGCGCCGCTCGTGCCTGACGTGTAGCTGATCAGCGCGATGTCGGAAGGACCGAGCCCGCGGCCCCCGGGAGCCGGGAGCCCCTGCCGGGCGACGGTCACCAGGTCCTCGGCGTCCGCGGCCTGCGGGAGGCGTTCGAAGTCGAGGACGCGGGTGTCGCCCCGGGTCTGCAGGTCGAGCTGGCAGGCGGTGAGCACGACGCGTACGAGAGAGGCCGCCGCCGTCTCGCGCAGGTACGTCTCCCAGGCGCGGTCCGAGCAGATCAGCGCGGTCACGTCGGCGTCCGCAAGGACGTGCCCGACCTCCGCCGACTTGTACATGGGGTTCACCGGCACGACCGTGGCGCCCGCCTTCCACGCGCCGAGCAGCGCGATCACGAAGTGCGGGGTGTTCTGCAGGAGGATCGCGACCCGGTCGCCGCGCGCGAGCCCGCGCGCGGCCAGGTGTCCGGCGACGGAGTCGGTGAGGGCGTCCACCTCGCGGTAGCTCAGGCGCCCGTCGAAGTAGGCCAGGGCCGTGTGCTCGGGGGCCTTGAGCACCGAGGCCCGGAAGGCGTGCACGACGGACTCGGCGGGTTCGACCGGGCCGCGCTGGGCCACGGTGAGGCGGTCGAGCCAGGGCTTGGCGGCGTATATGGACGCGGTCGGGGTCGCCTGGCTCACCGCTCCGTCGCCTCCCACTTCTGCTGGATGTGGTTCATGCCGGTGAGCCATTTGTCGGGCTCGGCGGCGCGGATGCGGTAGTACTCGGCGACCTCGGGGTGCGGCAGGATCAGGAAGCGGTTCTCCTCCATCCCGGCGAAGAGCGCGTCCGCGACGGCCTCCGGCTCGATCGCGGTGGGTGTGAGCACGATGTCGCCCGCGGTGCCGGTGGCGGCGAGCATGTCGGTGCGCACGCCCTGGGGGCAGATCGCGTGGACGTCGATCCCCCGGTGGCGGTAGGTGAGCGAGAGCCACTCGGCGAAGGCGTACGCGCCGTGCTTGGTGACGCTGTAGGGCGCGGCGCCGATCATGGTGAGCAGTCCTGCCGCCGAGACGGTGGAGACGAAGCGGCCGCTGCCGCGCTCCAGCCAGTCGGGGAGCAGCGCGTGGGCCGCGCGGACGTGGGCCATGACGTTGACGTCCCAGGCCGTGGCCCAGACCTCCTCCGGCGCTGCCTCCGAGCCGCCCGAGCCGAGGCCCGCGTTGGCGCAGTACACGTCGACGGTGCCGCTCAGGGCTTCTCTGGCCTCCGGCACGACCGTGGACGCGTCGCCCGGCACGGCGATCGCACCGATCTCGTCGGCGACCGCCTTCGCCTTGGTGGCATCCAGGTCGTTCACCACGACGCGCGCCCCGGCGGCGGCGAACCGGCGGGCCAGTGCGGCCCCGATCCCGCCTCCGGCACCGGTGACGACAACTCCCTTGTCCTGCAGGGTCTCCACGATCAGTCTCCTTCGACTGCGGCTCCGCTGTGATCGCAGACTAACCAGTCGGTATGTTCGGATGGAAGGGGGTCGGGCCGCCAGGTTCGTTCCCCGCCGGGGGTCCGCGCGCTAGCGTGCGTGGCCATGACAGCCACCGCGCTCACGGAGGTCTCTGCATGAACCTGTCCCGACGCAGCCTGTCCAGACGCGGCCTGCTGGCCGCCACCACCGCCGCGACCCTCACATCGGCGGCTCCTGCCGCCGCCGCGGGGGGCGGGGGCGGATCGGGCGGCGGACGGCGACTGCGCACCGGCTTCGAGCGCCTGGCCGCCGACGGCTACGCGCTCCTGGACGGGGAACGGGTCGGCATCGTCACCAACCCCACCGGCGTCACCCGGGACGTTCGCCACATCGTCGACGTCATGCACGCCGACGAGCGCGTGGACCTGGTCGCGGTCTTCGGCCCCGAGCACGGCTTCCGGGGGACGGCCCAGGCGGGCGGCTCCGAGGGTCGCTACGACGATCCGGCCACCGGGCTTCCCGTCTACGACACGTACCAGAAGAGCGGCAAGGCGCTGGCCGACATCTTCACGGCCGCCCGCGTCGACACGATCGTCTTCGACATCCAGGACGTGGGGGCGCGCTTCTACACGTACATCTGGACGCTCTTCGACTGCATGGAGTCGGCCGAGCTCGCGGGTAAACGTTTCGTCGTCCTTGACCGGCCGAATCCGGTGACGGGGCGCGGCGCGTACGGGCCCGTCCTGCACAAGGAGTTCGCGACGTTCGTCGGGCGGCAGCCGGTCTCGCAGGCGCACGGGATGACGGTGACGGAGCTGGCGCTGCTGTTCAACGGCGAGTTCCTGGAGCGCCCGGCCGATCTTGAGACCGTCCGCATGACGGGGTGGAAGCGCTCGGATTTCTACGACGCCTCCAGGCTGCCCTGGGTGCCGCCGAGCCCGAACATGCCCACGCCCGACACCGCCCTGGTCTACAGCGGAACCTGCCTCTTCGAAGGCACGAACCTCTCCGAGGGACGCGGCACGACCCGCCCCTTCGAGCTGCTCGGCGCGGAGGGCATCGACCGGAAGTGGGCGGCCGCCGCCAACGACGTCGGCCTGCGGGGCGTGGACTTCCGGGAGGCCTACTTCGCGCCGACGTTCTCCAAGTTCCAGGGCAAGACGATCGGCGGCGTCCAGCTCCATGTGCACGACCGCGATGCGTACGACCCGGTGCGCACCGGTATCGCACTCCTGGTGACCGCCAAGAAGGTGTGGAGCGGCTTCGCCTGGCGCTCCGACAACTGGATCGACAAGCTGACGGGCTCCACGCGGGTCCGCACCATGATCCACGCGGGCGCGGACACGGACGAGGTGGTGGGCGGCTGGCAGGAGGATCTGGCGCGCTTCCGTGCGGTGCGGAGGCAGTACCTGCACTACCGGTAGGTAGGGAACTCCCCACCGGCGAAAGGGGTGCCTGTCGGATGGCAGGCACCCCTGGCGAACCGGGATCGTGATCTTCAGCTCTGTACACCCGAGTTGAGGAGATCCGCATGGTTCGCACAGCACACCGCACAGCACACCGCACAGCACACCGCACAGCACACCCCACAGCACTCCGCACGGTTCCGCTCGCACTGGCCGGGACGCTCGGCCTGGGAGTACTCATCGCTCCCCAAACCGCCCAGGCCCAGCCGGGCACCGCCGATCCGCTGCCCGCGATCGAACGCGCGGCCCACCCTTTGCGCTCGACCGGTCCTGGCGGCTCCACGAAGGACCTGCGGCCGCTTGGCCGGATGGTGGGTGACGCTTCGGTGGTGGGCCTGGGCGAGGCCACACACGGCTCGCACGAGTTCTTCACGATGAAGGACCGCGTTTTCCGCTATCTCGTGGAGGAGAAGGGATTCACCACCTTCTCCCAGGAGGTCAGCTGGACGACGGGGCTGCGTTTCGACGCGTACGTGCGCGGGGGCGAGGGAGACGTGCGCGAGCTCGTCCACAAGGAGCTGGCCAAGACGCCCTGGGACACCCAGGAGTACGTCGAGCTCCTGACGTGGATGCGCGCGTACAACGACAAGCATCCGGACCGCCAGGTGCGCTTCATGGGCAACGACCTCAACTACCCCGAGATCGGTGGTGAGTTGTTCGACGGCGTGGAGGACTACGTCCGTGCGCACGAGCCCGACCTGCTGCCCAGGATCACCGAGCTGTACGCGCCGATCCGCCGCCTCGCGGACGGGGATACGTACATGGGCAGGCCCCTGGAGGAGCGGAAGAAACTGGCAGGGAAAGCGCGGGAGGCACGCGATCTGCTGAACGGGCTCCAACCCGCGTCGGGCAGTCGGGAGTTCACCATTGCGCTGCACCACGCCCGGTCCATCTCGCAGACCGCCACGATCTACGCCTTCCCTTTTGACACTCCCGAGGGGGTCAAGGACGGCATGCTGTACCGCGACCGCCTCATGGCGGAGAACACCGCCTGGTGGCAGCGGCACACCGGCGAGAAGGTGCTCCTGTCGGCCCACAACGCCCATGTCGGGTACGAGAGTTACGACCCGCGCTACCCGAAGATGCAGGGCGCCTTCCTGCGGGACCGGCTCGGCGAGCGGTACGTCAGCATCGGGTTCACCTTCGACCAGGGGTCGTTCATGGCGCAGAGCGCGGAATCCGAGGCGTGGAAGCCGCGTTCAGTGGGGGCGGCCACGCGCGGCATGAACGAGTACACGCTCGACAAGGTGCGCCACGACGACTACTTCCTCGACATGAGGACCGCTCCGGCCGCCGCCCGGAAGTGGCTCGGCAAGGGCCGGTTGACCCAGAGCATCGGGACGGCGTTCCCGGACGGCCCGCACAAGATCCGGCTCGCCCCCTCGCACGACATCCTCATCCATCTGAACCGCGTCACCGCAGCTCATCGGCAGTCTCAATGACCGAGACGAGCCGCCCCGGCTATTGACTGGCCCATACATCCAACGTGAGAGTGCCGCTCGTGCACAGCGAAATCTCACCAGAGAAGACCCAGCCGGACGCCGGACCCCAGCCCGAAGCCGAACCTCAGCCAGACGTCGGGCCCCAGCCGGACGCGAGCCCCGAGAGCATGCGCCGGGTAGCCGTGGCGTCGTTCATCGGGACGGCCATCGAGTTCTACGACTTCTACATCTACGGCACGGCGGCCGCGCTCGTCCTGAACGAGGCGTTCTTCCCGACCCTGGACCCGGTCAACGCCACCCTGGCCTCCTTCTCCACCTACGCGGTGGCGTTCGCGGCGCGGCCCATCGGCTCCGTGGTCTTCGGGCACTTCGGCGACCGGGTCGGGCGCAAGTCGGTGCTCGTGGCCTCGCTGCTGCTCATGGGGCTCTCGACGGCGCTCGTCGGACTCCTCCCCGGATACGGCACGTTGGGCATCTGGGCGCCGGTCCTGCTGATCCTGCTCCGCTTCCTGCAGGGCATCGGGCTCGGCGGTGAGTGGGGCGGGGCCGCGCTGCTCGCGGTGGAGCACGCTCCGAAGAAGAAGCGCGGGCTCTATGCCGCCTTCCCCCAACTCGGCCCGTCCGTCGGGTTCTTCGCGGCGACCGGCGTCTTCTGGCTGCTGTCCGCCGTCCTCTCCGACGACGCGTTCAGGTCCTGGGGCTGGCGGGTGCCGTTCCTGCTCTCCTTCCTGCTTGTCGGCGTCGGACTCTTCGTACGCCTGCGCATCAGCGAGACGCCCGTCTTCGCGAAGGTCATGGACGCGCAGGAGGCCAGCAAGGTCCCCACGCTCGACGTGCTGCGACGCTATCCGCGCGAACTGCTGCTCGGCGCGGGTGGGATGATCGTCGCGTACGGACTCTTCTACACGGCGACGACGTACTGCCTCGCCTACGCCACCGGCACCCTGGGCGTCTCCCGCGACACCATGCTGGGCCTCTCGCTGGTCGCCTGTCTCTTCCTCGCGGCCGGTACGTGGCTCGCCGCGACCCGCTCGGACGCCGCGGGACGCCGCAAGCTGATCCTCGCGGGCGCCGGGCTCGCGGTGGTGTGGGGCCTGGTGCTCTTCCCGCTCCTGGACACCGAGCAGCCGGTACTCATGGCGCTGGCGCTCGGCGGCGCGCTGTTCTGCATGGGTGTGGTGTACGGGCCGATGGGCGCGTATCTGCCGGAGCTGTTCGGGACGAACGTGCGCTATTCGGGCGCCTCGCTCGCCTACAACCTGGGCGGCGTGCTCGGTGGCGCGGTCTCCCCTCTGGTGGCTACGCGGCTGCAGTCCGCGTTCGGATCCTCGTCCGTGGGCTGGTACGTGAGCGCGATGGCGATCGTGTCCCTGGTGTGTGTTCTCGCGCTGCCGGAAACCCGCGAGCGGGAACTGACGTGAACTCAATAAAGGTAATACGGTGTGCGTTCGGAGTGAATTCTTCACACGTCTAGACCACATACTCCGACCATATCCGGAATGGCCAATTCACCTACTGAGCCACCATCGCTCATTGTCCTTCGCCAATGCGTCCCAGAGCAGGTTCAACGGGTGTCCGGAATCACAGGAATCGCGGTCGCCCCGCCGTGTGAAGACCCCCACGAGCACCTCGGTCCGCGGGCCGACATCGCCGACGACATCGAGCCGCCGCAGCCCTCCGGCCTCCGGGAGGCTGCCGCTCTCGGCGGCCTCGGCGATACCCCTGGTGACGAGCATCGCCCCGCTCACCACGCCCGAGCGAAGCAGCTCGAAGCCGTAGTGCGCGGCCTCTATCTCCGCGGCGATGGACAGCTGTTGGCGGTAGTCGGGGCCGTACCAGGAGGTCAGGAAGCGGCCGATGAGGCCGCCCGCCGACACCACGAGGGGCAGTTCGGGCAGTGCGCTCGCACCCACGGACGGTCCGGGGAGCCGGTCGCCGGTCAGGTTCGTGAGCAGCGAGAGCCCGCTGCGGCGCCACTCGATGACCTCGTACGGATCGAGTTCCGCCTCCTCGCCCTCGGTGACCACGACACTGCCGCAGACCAGGTCGAGTTCCTTGGACCGCAGCTTGGCGAAGAGGTCTCCGGTGCGGACATGGGTGACCTTCAGGTCGACGCCACGGCGTTCGTAGGCATCGCTCACGCGCTCCACCGCGTCCAGGAGAAACCCCAGCGTGTAGCGGGTCGAGCCGACGGACAGGGTGCGGCCGAGGCGGCGACGCGCGTCGTGCAGACCGTCCTTCCACTGGCCGAGCGTGCGCCGCGCCAGGTCGACTAGGGCCTCGCCGGTGGGGGTGAACAGGACGTCCTTGCCGCGCCCCCGCTTGAGGACGAGGGCTTCTCCGCACAGTGCGCCGAAGGTGCGGTTCATCGTGTCCAGTTGCTTCTGCACGCTGGACTGCTCACGCCCCAGTTGGCGGGCAGCGGCGAGCGCCGTGCCCGTCTCGTGCACCGAGAGCAGCGTACGCAATTGATCCATCGTGGTGTCCAGCAGCTCCGTGGGGTACTGCTGCGGACCGGATAAGGCCATGTTCGGCTACTCGCTCTCCGACTCCCTTTGCTTTTACGGCAATGGAGCATAGCCGCCGCGGAAACTGCCGCAGAAACTGATCCGGAGAACAGCGCAAATTATCTGGCGATTTCTTCCAGAAAAACCTGGATGCGTTCCCGGTACCCGTGGAATGGTCGAGCCAATCCCGATCGACCGACCATCTCCGCGTCGACCCGCCATCTCCGCGTCGACGCACCATCTCTGCAAGGAGACTTACGCTCGTGAGCCATTACCAGGCCGCACCCGCGCACGCGGGCCCTCATCCCACGGGCCCCACCCGCCGCGCGGCCAGGCGACCCGGCGCCCTCACCGCCCTGGTGTGGACATCGGTCCTCTCCGCGGTCGCCGCACTCGTCGGCGCGGTCCTCGTCTTCGCCGGCGGCGACGACATGGCCGAGGACAACATCAACGACGTCATCCAGGACCACCCGGACGTCGTCGGCCTCCCCTCGGGGACCTCGGCGGCGGACATCAAGGCGCTGTCCGGGCCCATCTGGGACGAGTTGATCAGCGACCGGGCGGGCACGCTCGCCGCTCGGGCCGGGTTCGCGGCGTTCACCGCGCTCTGCCTGCTGATATTCGCCCTCGCCGCCCGCAGGGGCGCCGCGGTCTGGGCCCGGGTGCTCATCACCGTCTCGGCCGTCGTCGCCCTGTTCCCGCACTTCCTGATCCTCGGGGACTACGAACCCGACTCGGTCTTCATCCTGAGCTTCGTCTCGCTCTTCACCGCCATCGCCGCGATCGTGCTGTGCTGGCTGCCGCCCGTGAACCGCTTCGCGCGGGAACGGAAGGCCGTCGGCTGACCGACGGCGACTCGACCGCGTTGGGGCAGGTGCCGCCGGGGGTGGGCGTCTGCCCCAACGCGTACTTCTGCCCGCCCCAACGCGTACTGCGGGACATCTGGTCAGTACACCGGGGCCGCAGGACGATGACCGCGTGGAGCCCTACTGGGAACTGACCTTCGACGCCGACGGGGATGTCGACACCACGCAGCGCGACCGCCTCCTCGCGGAGGTGGCCGGCGAGCGCGTCACCGATCTCCTCGTCCTCGCGCACGGCTGGAACAACGACCAAGACATGGCCACCGACCTCTACCGCCGGTTCTTCGCACCGTGCCAGGACCTCGCGGGCCCGCGGGTACGCCTGGGATACGTGGGCTTGCTCTGGCCCGCCATCCGCTTCCCCGACGAGCCGATCCCGGACTTCGAGCCCTCGGTCACGGTCACGGGGGCAGGCCCGGCACCGGGCGCGGGGCCCCTGCTCGACGAACCGACCCGGCTCCTCCTGGCGCGCACGTTCCCCGACCACGACGCCGAACTCCGGCGGATCGGCGCCCTGTTGGCGGAAGGCTCAGAGGTGCCGTCGCGCCTCTACGAGTACGGACGCCTCGTACGCAACCTCGTGGCCGTGCATCAGACCAGCGCCGCCCAGCGCTTCGCCAACGACATCTGGACGGGCGAGCCCGCCATGCTGACCGACGACGCGGTCGAGGTGTGCCAGGTGTTCGCCGCGGCGATGGAGGGCACCGGGCAGCAGGAACTCTTCGGCAGCCTGCGCAAGCGGCTCTGGAACGGCGCGCACGAACTCCTGCGCCAGGCCAGCTACTACGCCATGAAACGCCGGGCGGGCTCCGTGGGCCAGTTGGGCCTCGGCCCCGCGATCGGGCTGCTGGCCCGCGAGGCGCCGGACGTGCGGGTGCATCTGATCGGGCACAGCTTCGGCGCGCGGCTCGTGTCGTACGCGCTGCGCGGGATGCCCGCGCCGGTGCGCACCGTGAAGTCCACGACGCTGCTCCAAGGGGCCTTCTCGCACTACGCGTTCTCCAGGCGCCTGCCGCACGACCGCCTGCGCGGCGGCGCGCTGCACGGGATGCAGCGGCGGATCGACGGCCCCCTGGTGTCCTGCCACTCCCGCCACGACGACGCCCTCGGCAAGATCTACCCCCTGGCGTCGAAGATCGCCGGGGACTCCTCGACCTTCCTCGGCATCTGGGAGCGCTGGGGCGCCATCGGGTACGACGGCATCCGGGCGGTGGACGGCGCCAAGCGCGTCAAGCTGGGCCGTGCGATCCCCGCCGACGGGTGCGTGAGTGTGGACGCGTCGGCGGTGGTGCGGCGCGGCGGTCCGCCCTCCGGCGCACACAGCGACATCTGCCACGAGGAGCTGGCGCGTGTCGTGTTCGCCGCAGGGCGGATCGCTCTGGCGTGACTCCTTTGCTTCTTACGTGCTTCTAGCGGTGCTCACGTGTTTCTAGCGGTGCTTCGGGAACTCGACGACCTGCTGGTACGTGGGCCGGTTCTGCCACTGGATCGGCCCGTGCGTGATGCCGCCGAGCGCCCGGTGGATGATCGAGTCCGCGCACCACTGCTCGCCGGGCTTGCAGCTGTCGTCGCCGGGATAGACCTCGGTCGCGGGCTTGGCGACGGCCTGCGTCAGAGTGGCCAGGAGCACGTCACGGCAGGCGTCCAGCTTCCCCTCTCCGCAGTACGCCTCGCCCAGCTCGCCCTTCACCGGCTGCCCGAGCACCGCCCGCAGATCCTTGTCCGCATAGCCCCACCAGCCGTACTGGAAGGCCGATCCGGCGTGCGCCCCGGTCGGGCCGTGCCCGGCGGACGGTGACTCGTCGGTGCCGAGCTGCGCCGTGAGCGCGTCGTACAGCTCCTTGCCCATGCCCGGCTTGAACTCGGCCTCGATCAGCAGGGGCCACCAGGCGTCCATGACGCGTACGGCGTCGGGGTGGGCGTACGTCTTGGAGCCCGCCGCCGTCTGGTTGCGCTGCGCCCCGGCCTTGCGCCAGGCATCCAACTGCTGTACGGCCTTGGCCTGTTGGGGATCGGTGATCGGCTCGCTCCGCACCACCTTGAGCAGTTCGGGAAGCACCTGTTCGCCGCGCAGGTCGGTCACCGCCGCCTCGGACATGGCCCGGGTCAGCGAGGCCCGCGTGACGCCGCCCTCCTCGGTGAGCTTCTTCACCCGCCCGTCGAGCAGGTCACCGCGGTGCACGGCGCTGACGCCGAAGCCCGCCGTGCTGAAGTCCTTGGCCTGCTTGTTGTTCCAGGAGATGTAGTAGTCCTGGTTGACGGACTGCGGGTGTTCGTTCGGCGGCGTCTGTGCCGAGGTGTTGCTCTCCGGGTCGAAGTCCCGCCATTCGTAGTCCTGTTGGGCCTTGACCGGCAGGGCGGGGTCGATGTCCTTGGCGCGCTGCGGGTTGGCGCCGCTGTTGTAGTACGCGGTGTCGCGCGAGTCGGCGTAGAACCAGTTGAAGGCGTAGCTGATGTTCTGGGCGGCCTTCATGAAGGACGAGGCGTCCTTGACGTACGACGGGTCGTTGAGCATCTGGAAGCCGATGATCGAGTCGGCCTCGTGGCGGTAGGTGGAGCGCAGCGAGACGTACGCGACGGGCTTGCCCTCGACGCTCGCGCGGTGCGTCACTACGCCGTACTTCGTGCGGAACACCTGCATGCGGTAGGAGCCCGCGGCCGTGGAGTCGGCGAGGGTCGGCTTCCAGGCGTTCTTGCGCTCCAGCTTCTCCATGGGGGTGCAGGTGCCGTGGTGGAGGTAGTGGGTGGACTGCTTCGTGGGGGCGCCGCCACCCGGTTCGCAGAGCTCGACGGCGTACGTGTCCGTGATGTCCTGCCCGGCGGACGTGGCCGACCAGGCATAGTCCTGGCCGCGCCCCAGCTGGACGTACATGCCGACGCCCGCGAAGGAGACGCCGCGCGCGCTGATGCCGGGGCCCTGCAGCTCCTGCTGCATGAGGAGCTGAGGGGCGAAGTAGCCGGTCTGCGGGCCGAAGACGGCGACCGGGTTTCCGCTCGCCGTGTGCTTCCCGGAGACGAGGAGGGCGTTCGACATGCCCTTCTTGTGGCCGTCCTCCTTGAACAGGTCGGCGGGTAGCACCCCGTCGTCGTACATCCCCTGGAGCGGCTTGAGCTTCTTGGGCGCCTTCACCGGGTCCTTGACCGCCGCCTTGGCGCCGCCTTCCCGGTCGAAGACGAGCTGTTCACGCTCGACCGATCCCTCGTCCGGCATCGCGGTGCCGCGCGCGTCCTCGGGCTTGCCCGCGTACGGGAAGCTCGTGCCGTCGTGGATGGTCTGGACGGCCTCGGGGTCGTTGCGGGCGCGGAAGGACTCCCAGACCTTCGTGCCCTTCTCGACGCCGTACTTCTCCTGGGACTTGAGGAGGGAGAGGGCCGATTCGACCTCTCCGCCGCCGCCGTTGCCGAAGAGACCGCCGACGACGGACGCGAGCGCGATCATGTCGGTGACCTTGAAGGGCTCGATCTCGCCGATGTTGGTGATCGCGTCGATCTTGCCGGTCAGGACGTACTCCCCGGGGAAGTAGCGGCCGTTCTTCGACTTCACGCGGTAGGAGTTGAGGCCGTCGACATAGGCCTGGGCGTCCTCCATCGCCTGCTTGCCACGTTCGCCCTGCGTGGACTTGATGTACTCGACCTGCTTCTCCAGGTCCTTCTCCGTATACGGGGCCTGTGGCCAGAACTGCTGCTCAAGGCCCTGGTTGGCGGGCGCGCCGCCCGCGAACGAGGTCAGCTCGCCGCGGCCGATGTGCCGGAACAGGTCGATGAGCCAGAGCCGGTCCTGCCCGGCCGCGAAGCCCGCGCCGAACTCGGTGCCGTAGCGCGTGCTGCCCTTGATGTGCGGGATGCCGTACTTCTTGTCCCGGGTGATCGTCACGTCGTCGCGCGGCCTGGTGACGGAGGCGACCTGCCCGTCGCGGACGCCGAAGGAGGCGTCGTTGAAGAACTCCGTCAGCTTGTCGTCGGTGAGGGACGGATAGCCCGAGGAGAGTGCGTCGTACGGCCCCAACTGGTCGTTCGCGTGTGCTGGTTGGGTGCCGAATACCCGGTGGCTGAGTATCTCGGCGAGTGTCGCGTTGCCGTTCGCGCCGGGCGGCAGCACGTCCGCGCACTGCGCCCCGCAGTAGTCGGTGTCCTGCGGTGGCTCGTCGGCGGCGGCGCTCCCCGGCTGCGGCGCGAGGAGGCCCGCGGCGAGCGCGAGCGCCGCGGTGGCGGTGAGGGTTCTGAGCCGGACGATGCGTGGTCGCATGTGTGCTCCTCTGGGCTCCGCTTGTGCTCCTGTGGGAGGGAGTTGGAGCGGAGGTTACTGGCGGGTTGCCGAACCCGGAAGATGAGCATGCTTCGCCTTTTCAGAACCGCCACATAGCTCCAGCTCACCGCCCCCTTATGTCATCCATCGAAAATCGGATGGACGTCGAGGGAGCCGAATCGCGTGTCGATACGTCTACTCGGCAACGTCCGAGAACGTGCGACGGAGGTGCAGGGCGATGGCCGGATTCCGGAGTCTCGCGAGACAGGTGCGTGATCCGCTGAGCGATTTGGCACTGCGACGGTACTCACTGCGCAAGTGCCTGGAGAGGTTCGCCCCCTACGGCCACCGGGCGACCTGGGACCATCTGTGCTCCCGGGCGGGCTTCGGGCCCGAGGACCGGTCGCCCGACCCGGCGCGGCTCGTGGCCGCGCTCGATGAGCTGGAAGCGGCGCGGGCGGTCTGGCTCGCCTACGAGGAGGGCTTCGCGGAGCGCCGCCGCAAGGAGAAGCACGACGGGCTCCGCAGTCCGGGCAGCGTGGACGACTGGCACCGGTGCACCTGGGGAGGGTGCGGGGTCGCCTGGTGCGACGACCCCGGGGTCCACCCCTGTGAACCGCTCGCCGAGGTGCTGCGCCGGCTGATCGCGGCGCTGGAGCGGGAGCCGGGCGCGTACTGCCCGGTGTGCGCTCGGTCCGATCTCGTCTGGACGAACGGCCTGGCGCACGAGCCCTCTGCGGGTGCCGTCTGCGCGGGCTGCGGAATCGTGGTGCCGGACCCGGTGCTCACGCCCGCCGCGATGGCGCGGGCGCGGGCACGGCGGATACGGCCGCTGGTCTCGGCATGATGTCCGGTCATGCCGTCAGCTCCGGGCGTACGGCGGCTAGGGCGTCGCCACGTCTGTCTGGATGGCCAGCTTGAACTCGGCGAACATGAGCGGCGCGGCGATCTTCACGTCGCCCGGGCCGCGCGCCGATATCTTCAGTCCGACCGGTGTCCGCGGGTGGACGAACATCTCCCACATGTGCGTCCGGTACTGCCCGCCCCTGGTGGGCGCCCAGTCGGTGGTGGCCGTCGAGTCGTACCCGGTGGAGCCGCCGAGCGGATCGCGCACATAGCGCGCGCGGTACTCGGTGGGCCGGTCGTCCGGCTCCCAGAAGATCATCGCCGACAGGGTGCCCCAGCCGTCGTGGCTCGGCCAGATGAGCCCGGACCTGGCGTCAGGGAACTGCGACGGGCTGGTGCTCCCCTTGCCCGGGTCGTGCATGTGCCACGGGTCGTACGACTCCTCGGTGCCCGCGTACGGAAACCGCACGAGGTGGTAGCCGTCGCTGTCGTACCTGATCTTCTGCGGCCCCGAGTGCGCGGCGCTCCACAGCAACGAGCAGATGGCGATTCCCATCGGCCTTTCCCCCTGTGTGTTGTCGTCGGTAGGGTCCTGCGGTGATGCAGGTATGTGTGAACGGCGCCCGCGGCGCGGGCGATGGTGCGTTGATCCCGTTGTCGCCCGGGGCGATGGCCGAGTCTGTGATGGAAGCCGTCGCGGCCGGTGCTCGGGATGTCCATGTACACCCCAAGTCACCTTGTGGGCAAGACACTTTGGCGCCCCGTGCGGTTGCGGCCACAATGGAATCGGTCCGCTCCGTGACCACCGTTCCCGTTGGGGTCACCACGGGCGCCTGGGCCGAGCCGGACCCGGCGCAGCGGGTGGCGCACATCCGCGCGTGGACGGTGCTGCCCGACCACGCGTCGGTCAACTGGCACGAGCCGGGCGCGGAAGCGGTGGCCGAGGCGCTCCTGGACCGGGGCGTCGGCGTGGAGGCGGGGATCTGGTCAGGCACGGACGGCGCGGAACGCTTCACGGCGTCCGCGCTCGGCCCGCGCGTCCTGCGGGTCCTCGCGGAGGTGACGGACCCCGACCCCGCCACGGCACGCGACTCGGCCCGCGCTCTGCTCACCGTGGTCGGGCAGGCACACGGCCGCCCCGTCCTGCTGCACGGCGAGGAGGGCGGCACCTGGCCGGTACTGCGCCTCGCGGGGCGCCTGGGTCTGGCGACGCGCATCGGCTACGAGGACACGTTGGTCCTGCCGGACGGTGAGCGGGCCATGTCCAACGCCCAGTTGGTCTCGGTGGCCCTGTCCGTCCTGAGCACGCTGCCCCTCTAACCGGTGTACCCCGCTGCCGGGGGGGCGCCTCGCTCATCACACCCCGGCAGCGGCCCTACCGAACAGGCTCTCCCGCCCACCCGCCCGTTTACCCCGCATCCGACCCTGGACGAACGAGCCTTTCCCGCCCACCCGCCCGATTGCCCCGCGGTGCCAGGGGGCGCGTAAGGGAATAGGGGTGGGTGGGTCATCTGCGTCGTGGGGTGGGGGGGGAGGGGCGTTCAGGTCTGGGGTGGGTGGGGAGTGCGTAGGTGGTGTGGGGTGGGTGGGCAGCGCGTAGGTGGTGTGGGGTGGGTGGGCAGCGCGTAGGTGGTGTGGGGTGGGTGGGCAGCGCGTAGGTGGTGTGGGGTGGGTGGGGCGGTGCACGTCGGCCGGTTGCGATGTTCCGCCAGCCACAGAAGCAGGTCTACGACTCATCCGCAGTCGGCATCGAGACGCGAGGGGACGTGGCGGTATGTCCGCCCGGAGCACGGTTCGCGGCGCTCCGGGGCCGAAGTAGCCCCGCGGCCACCGGACGATAGCGAGGACGGACATACCGGCGCGGCACCGTACCCACAGGCGGACCGCGCCGCCGCACGCACGCGCCTGCAGTCGGCAGTGCTCGTGAGGGGACGTGGCGGTATGTCTGCCCGGAGCACGGTTCCTGGCGCTCCGGGGCCGAAGCAGCCCCGCGGCCACCGGACGATAGCGAGGACGGACATACCGGCGCGGCACCGCACCCACAGACGGACCACCACCGCCCAGCCTCAGCACCCCCTGTCGTCAACCACCCGCACCCCATCAGCGATCCCCACCACCAGCACCCGCGTCCCCTCCTCCAACGGCCGCCACCGGTGCGGCAGTTCTGCCGCGCAGTACAGCGTGTCCCCTCGATCCAGGCGGTACACGGAACCGTCCGCCTCCACCTCGGCCGAGCCGTCGACCACGTACAGGAGCTCGTCGTTGCGGTGGCGGTACTCGCGGCCCCAGTCGTGGTCACCCGTGAACTCCAGGGCGTGCAGCCGCTGATGCCCGCGGACCAGCGGACGCATCCGGGCCTCCTGCCCACCCTCGCCGCCCGACCCGCCCCGCACCACATCCACCGGCCGCGGCGGTTCCGCCGAGGCCAGGAGCTGGACGGCCGTCGTGTCCAGGGCGTCGGCGATGCGCTGCAGGGACCCCATGCTGGGCCGGGAGCGGCCGTTCTCCACCTGGCTGAGGAAGGGCGCAGAGACCCCCGCCCGCGCCGCCACATCGGCCAGCGTCAGATCGAGGGCGCGGCGAAGCCTGCGGATCCCGGGACCGATCTGCGGGGTGCCCGCATCACTCGACTCACTCGTACCCATATCGCGAATGCTATCCCCTGGGTTAACGTCTTCCGCACCGCTTAAGAAACTTAAGCAGACGACGAGAGGACGCCCCCATGACACCCCTGCCCCCCGTAGACCAGAATCAGCGCCGCCGCCGCGGCACCGGCCTGATGGCCCTGGACGAGGACGCCAGTTACGGCGGCTACACCCTCTTCGCACCGCTCACCGGCACCGGCGAGGTCTACCTCATCGACGCCCACGGCGAGATCGCCCACCAGTGGAACCTCCCGCACCGCCCGGGACGCCACGCGCGGATCCTCCCGAACGGGAACCTCGCCTACAACGGCGTACTGCCCGACGAGCCCGCGCTCTTCCCCATGTGGCACAAGTACCGCGGCGGAATCATGCAGGAGATCGCCCCGGACGGCACGGTCCTGCGCGAGCACCGCGACCGCTTCCAGCACCACGACGCGCACCACTACGGCGACGGACGGCTTCTCTACACCGCGCTCGAACCCCTGACCGGCGCGAAGGCCGCGGCCGTCCGCGGCGGCGTACCCGGATCCGAGGCCGACGGCGGCACCATCTGGGCGGACACCATCGTCGAGGTGGACGCCAGGGGGAACACCACCTGGGAGTGGAAGGTCTCCGAACACCTCGGCCGCGCGGACTTCCCGCTCCACCCGGACTACGCCCGCGAGCACTACCCGCTGATCAACAGCGTCTTGCCGACGAGCGACGGCAACATCCTCGCCAGCTTCCGCTCGGTCTCCGCCGTCGTCGTCATATCCCGCGAGACGGGCGACATCATCTGGCGCTCCGAGCCCGGCGTCGTCTCCCAGCAGCACTGCCCCACCGAGCTGCCGAACGGCAACTTCCTCGTCTTCGACAACGGCGTCTTCCGGCCGCACTGGGACGTGCCGTTCAGCCGGGTCGTCGAGATCGAGCGGGCGAGCGGCAAGGTCGTCTGGGAGTACCACGACCCGGCCCGCGAGTCGTTCTTCGCGCCCTTCATGGGCAGCGCCCAGCGCCTTCCGAACGGCAACACCCTGGTCACCGACTCCCCCGCGGGCCGACTCTTCGAGGTCACCGCGGACGGCTATCTGTGCTGGGAGTACGTCGTCCCGTTCTTCGGCGGCTACGAGGAGGAGGAAGTCCGCAAGCTCTTCCCCTCCGAACCCAACGCCGTCTTCCGCGCCTACCGCTACGCCGCGTCCGAACTGCCCTGGCTCACCCCGGCTTCCGTACCAGCGAAGGGCTGAGCCCGTGGTGGCCGCCGTCGACGAGCGCCTGCCCCTGCCGCGCCTCGCGCCGCTCGCCCTCCAGCATCTGCTCGCCGGGATCGCGGCACCGGTCTCCTCGGTGATCCTGATCGGCACGACGCTGCGCCTGACCGCCGGTCAGACGGCCTCGCTGCTCAGCGCCACACTGGTGCTGTGCGGCATCGGGGCGCTGTTCCAGTCACTCGGGGTGCGGGCGCTGCGCGTCGGCGCCCGGCTGCCGTTCCTGATGTTGCCGGGCGGGGCCGCGGTGGCGATCTTCCTGCAGATCGGGAAGGAGTACGGGGCCGCGACGGCGTCCGGCTCCGTGCTCATCGCCGCCGCGTTCCTCATCTGCGTACTGCCTTTCTACGGACGGGTCGTGCGGCTTTTCCCACCCCTGGTGATGGGAACGACGGTCGTCCTGATCGGCATCAACATGATCAAGGTGACCGCGCCGATGGTGGCGTCGGGTCCCAGCCCCGGCTTCGCGACGCTCGGGGTCATCGCGGTCCTCTTCCTCGTCCTGCGGGGCGTATGGCGGCAGATGGCCGTGCTCTTCGGTCTCGCGGGCGGCACCGCCATCGCGCTCCTGCTCGGCACGGACATCCATCTCGCGTCCGGGGCCGCGCTCGCCCTGCCGGACCCCTTCCCCTACGGCGCCCCGCACTTCGACCTGCTCGCCGCGATCCCCCTGCTCGTCTTCGCGCTCGCCTCGCTCGCCGAGGCCACCGGCCAGACGGTGCTCAACAGCGAGGCGGTCGGCCGCACCCCGGACGCGGGCCGTGACGTGCCGCGCATCGCCCGCGCCGACGCCCTCGTCTCGCTGGGCGCCGGCGTCTTCGGTACGTCGCTGATGGTGACCAGCGCGGAGAACATCGGCATCGTCCAACTCACGCGCGTACGCAGCCGGTTCGTCACGGCGGGCGCGGGCGTGCTGCTCGTCGTCTGCGGCCTGCTGACGCCGCTGACCCGGCTGCTCGCCGCCATCCCCGAGCCGGTGGTCGGCGCCGCAGGCCTGGTGATCTACGCGGTGATCGCCGTCCTCGGCTTCAGCATGCTCTCCCGGGTCGACCTCACGCACGGCACCGACAGCGTGGTGGTCGCCCTCGCCCTGGTCGCGGGGCTGCTGCCGGTGATGACCCCCGGCCTGTACGCGCCGCTGCCGCCCTGGGCGCACACGATCCTCGGCAGCGGAGTGGCAGCGGGGGCGCTCGCCGCGGTGATCCTGAGCGTGGCCTTCCGCCACCTGGGCCCGCGCGAACGGCCCGAGGCCACGGCGTCCGAGGTCACGGCACCCGAGGTCACGACGCGCGACGTCACGACGCCCGAGGCCGGCGCTCCACCAACAGACGGGAGCCGGTGAGGCGTTCGCCGAAGACGTCGTCCGGGTTGGAGAGCACACACGTCTCCAGGGACAGACAGCCGCAGCCGATGCAGTCCGTGAGGTGATCGCGCAGACGGCCCAACTGATTGATGCGCTCGTCCAGTTCCGAGCGCCAGGCCTCCGAAAGGCGAGCCCAGTCCTCGCGGGTGGGGGTGCGCTCCTCGGGGAGCGAGTCGAGCGCTTCGCGGATCGTGGCGAGCGGGATGCCGACGCGCTGGGCGGCGCGGACGAAGGCGACGCGGCGCAGCGCGTCACGGTGGTAGCGGCGCTGGTTGCCCGACGTACGGCGGCTGGTGATCAGGCCCTTGGACTCGTAGAAGTGCAGGGCGGACACGGCCGCGCCGCTGCGCGCCGAGAGCTGGCCGACCGTGAGCTCATGGATCTTCTCTGGGATCTGGGGCACCCCTCACACTCTAATGGCTGGCCCGTCAACCCTGATGACTGGTCCGTTGACACACGTCGACGCACACCGCATGCTGAGCAAGCGCTTAGTTCGATTACTTTGAGGAGGCCAGGGACATGGCAGAGCCGAGGATCTTCGCGTCGGCCGACGACCTGCGTGCCGGAGTCGGCGAGCAACTCGGGCACAGCGAATGGCTGGAGGTCGACCAGAAGCGGATCGACCTGTTCGCCGACGCCACGGGCGACCACCAGTGGATCCACGTGGACGCGGAGAAGGCGGCGCAGGGCCCCTTCAAGACGACCATCGCGCACGGCTATCTGACCCTGTCGCTGCTGCCGAGCCTGGTGCCGCAGGTCATGCGGGTCGAGGGCATGAAGATGGGCGTCAACTACGGCACCAACAAGGTCCGCTTCCCCTCGCCGGTCCCCTCGGGGTCCCGGGTACGGGCGACCGCCGTACTCAAGGAGGTCGAGCAGACCAAGGACGGCGGCGTCCAGGTGACCGCCGTGGTCACCGTCGAGCGCGAGGGCGGCGAGAAGCCCGCGTGCGTCGCGGAGTCGGTGTCCCGCTACTACTTCTGAGGCGCGGGCACTTCTGAGGCGCGGGCACTCCTGGGGCGCGGGCCTCAGGAAGCCTGCGGCCGGGCCCCCACCATCCGCAGCACGAGGTCGGCGTAGAGCGCGCCGACCTCGTCGGGCGTCCGGGTGCCCGCGACGTTGAACCAGCGGGCCACGTCGATGCAGAGCGAGAGCACGGCGAGCGTGGTGCCCGGCACGTCGGGGACGTCGAACTCCCCGTTCCGCACCCCGTCGTTGATCATGTCCCGCACGGCGGCGTCCGACTGGCGGCGCAGCGCGACGATCTCCGTGCGGTGCTCATCGCCGAGCGCGTCAAGCTCGTACTGGACCACGCGTGCGGTGGTGTGGTGATCGGCGTGCCAGCGGACGAAGGAGCGTACGGCGTCGGCGAGGCGCTCCGCCGCGCTGCCCGGACCGTCGGCCGCGGTGCGCAGGACCCGCAGGGCCTTGTCGTGGCCGATCCTGCTGATGCGGTGGAGCAGCTCTTCCTTGGTCTTGTAGTGGATGTAGAGCGCCGCCGGGCTCATGCCGGCGCGGCCTGCGATGTCCCGGGTCGTCGTCGCGTGGTACCCACGCTCGGCGAAGGCCTCGACGGCGGCGACAAGCAGCCGCCGTGCCGCATCAGGCGTGACCTCGCCCCATGGCAGGTCATCGCCCTCGGTCTGCTCCGCCGTGCTCATCGCCCACTCCTTCCGCCGGTCGGGAGGGACACCATACCCCTGACGGTGAGCAAGCGCTTAGGACGCCGGTCAGGCCACCGGCTTGAACGGGTCGTGTTCGGCGAGAATCTTCTCCAGACGGGCCTGGTCCACGCGGCTGACGAGCTGGTCCGCCTCCTGCCGGTCCCTGATCACCTTGGCGAGGGTGAACGCCGAGGTCGTCAGGTACAGGACGGAGATGGCGAGGAAGGCGCGGATCCAGCCGCTGACGTCGAGGCTGTAGACGCCGATCGCCACGGCGGCGATCGCCACGGCGAACGACGCGATGGCCTGACCGTAGTAGGCGGTGGTGCTCTGCTGCTTGACCGGTGCCGGTGTCTCACTCATGGTCAGAGCTTCGCCCGCGAGGGGCGGCGCCACATCCGCTCCCGTACTCAGCTCACGTACTCAGCCCGCACTCGGGGACCACGCGCTCAGAACGCCGAGACCCCGGTCAGCGCCCGCCCGATGACCAGCTTCTGGATCTGGCTCGTGCCTTCGTAGAGCGTCATCACGCGTGCGTCGCGCAGCAGTTTGCCCGCCGGGTACTCGTCGATGTAGCCGTAGCCGCCGAAGACCTGCAGCGCGTTGTTGGCGGCGCGCACCGCGGCCTCCGATGCGAACAGCTTGGCCTTGGAGGACTCCGTGGTGAAGGGCTGCCCTCGGTCGATGAGGTCGGCGACCCGCCAGGTCAGCAGGCGCGCGGCGTCCACGTCCACCGCGATGTCGCTGATCAGCTCCTGCACCAGCTGGTGCCCCGCGATGGCCTTGCCGAACTGCTCGCGCTCGGTCGCGTACGTCACCGCCGCGTCGAGGGCGGCCTGGGCGATGCCCACACACCCGGCGGCGACCGACATCCGCCCCTTGGCGAGCGCCGACATGGCGACCGAGAAGCCCTTGCCCTCGGGCGCCATCATGGCCGACGCCGGGACACGGACGTCCTCGAGGACCAGCTCGGCGGTGGCCTGGCCGCGCAGGCCGAGCTTGCCGTGAATGGTGCGGCGGCTCAGGCCGGGGGTGTCGGTGGGCACGAGGAAGGCGGAGACGCCCTTGTGTCCGGGGGCGTCGTTCGTCCGCGCGAAGAGCAGCACGACATCGGCCCAGGTGCCGTTCGTGATGAACATCTTGGAGCCGTTGACGACGTAGGAATCACCCTCGCGCACGGCCTTCGTCGAGAGGTTCCCCGCGTCGGATCCGGTGCCCGGCTCGGTGAGCCCGAAGCAGCCGACAAGCTCCCCCGAGGTGAGCCCCGGCAGCCACTGCCGCTTCTGCTCCTCGCTCCCCCAGTACGCGATGGTCTTGGCGACAAGGCCAAGCGAGACCGACACGATGCCGCGCACGGACGAGTCGCCGCGCCCCAGCTCCTCGGTCACCAGGCAGTAGGCGAGGTGGTCGCCGCCCGAGCCGCCGTACTCCTCATCGATGGTGAGCCCGAGGAAGCCGACCTCGCCGAGCTTCTTCACGATCGACCGGTCCACGCTCTCGGCGCGGTCCCACTCGATGACGTGCGGGGCGATCTCGCGGGCCACGAAGTCCTTGGCCAGCTGCCGGACGGCGGTCTGCTCCTCGCTGAGCTCCAGATTCATCGCGGGCACCTCTTCGGGTCGACTCTTGGATCTTTGGACCAGAT
Source organism: Streptomyces rectiviolaceus (assembly GCF_039533825.1). Taxonomy (NCBI): domain Bacteria; kingdom Bacillati; phylum Actinomycetota; class Actinomycetes; order Kitasatosporales; family Streptomycetaceae; genus Streptomyces; species Streptomyces rectiviolaceus. Next base: position 32,008 of record NZ_BAAAUG010000017.1, on the reverse strand, counting down.
TTAAATTAGCACTGCTAGTTTCTTACGGCAGCCCTACTATGTGCCGCATGGCCCGACCGCGCAAGCCCCTCCTCAGCAGAGAACGCATCGTCGCGACGGCGCGCGCTCTCGTGGACGCCGAGGGCCTCGCCGCCGTCTCGACGCGCCGCCTCGCCGCCGAGCTCGGGGTCAGCGGGCCTTCGCTCTACAACCACTTCCGCACGAAGGACGAGATCCTGGAGGCGGTCGCGGACTCGGTGAGCGCGAAGGTCGACCTGTCGATGTTTGAGGCCGCCGACGAGCGCGATTGGCGCACGGCGCTGCACGACTGGGCCGTCTCCTATCGCGCGGCGCTCACCCTGCACCCCAACATCGTCCCGGTGCTCGCCTCGGGGCCCGGACGCCGCCCGGCCGGACTGCGGCTCGCGGACGCGGTGTTCGGGGCGATGGTCGACGCGGGCTGGCCCGCCGCGCAGGCCACGTCGATCGGCGCGCTGATGCGGTACTTCATCATGGGCTCGGCGCTCGGCTCCTTCGCCGGCGGCTTCGTGGACGACGAGACCGCGTACGACCCGGCCGACTATCCGCACCTGGGCCAGGCACACCTCCTGGCCGAGCGCCAGCAGGAGATCGACGAGCGGGCCTTCGAGACGGGCCTGCGGGCGCTGCTCGACGGCCTCGCGCTCCAGTACGCGCAGGTGGCGGCGCCCACCGGGTGACGGTTCGGCATCGGGCGGACGATCGTTCGGCGCGCGCCGAACGGTTCCCGGCGCATTCTTGAACCATGACGGATCCCGCCACCCCCCGCCTCGCCGCGCTCACCGGGCTCATCGCCGACGAGACGCGCGCCGCCTGTCTGCTCGCGCTGCTCGACGGCCGCGCCTGGACCGCGGGTGAGCTGGCGCGGCACGCCGGGGTCGCCGCGTCCACGCTGAGCGAGCACCTGGGGAAGCTGGTCGCGGGCGGGCTGCTTACCGAGGAGCGGCAGGGGCGACACCGCTACGTCCGTCTCGCCGACGCGCGGGTGGCGCAGCTGGTCGAGGACCTGACCGCGTACGTGCGGCCCGGCGGGGCCGCGGTCAGGGCGCCGCGCACGCTGCGGGAGTCCAGTGCGAGCGGGGCCATGGCGCGGGGGCGCACCTGTTACGACCATCTGGCGGGCCACTTGGGGATCACGATCACCCGCGCGATGACGGAGCGCGGGCTGCTGCGGCAGGACGCGGGATTCGCCCTGACCGACGAAGGGATCGGCTGGTTCGGGGAGTTGGGCATCGGCCTGGAACGCACCGGCAGGCGCCCGCTGGCCCGCGCCTGCCTCGACTGGACGGAACGCAGGCCGCACCTGGCGGGTGTCGCGGGCGCGGCGCTGTGCCGCCATGCGCTGGACGCCGGGTGGTGCGTGCGGATCGGTACGGAGCGGGCGGTCAAGGTGACTCCGGCGGGGGCGCTGGCCCTGGATGCGCACCTCGGCATCGTCGCGCCCCGATAGGTAGATGTAAGGTGCATCTGTCTTGTCGGGTGAAACATGGACGTAACACGGGAGTGAACCGTGCGGCACTCAACGGATGCCAGGCGTCCGCCACTTGGGATCCTGCCCTTCGCCACTCACGTCCTGCGCGGCCAGGCGCAGGTCACCTTCCTGCCCAGCGCGGCGGCGGGCGGCGTCTTCTGCGTCGCGCTCTTCGCCGCGGGCTGGGAGTACGGCCTCTACGGCCTGGCGGGAACGGCCGTCGGCACGGCCACGGCGCGGCTCCTCGGGGCGGCGCACGACCGCGTGTCGACCGGCCTCGACGGCTTCAACGCGTGCCTCACCGCCCTGTGTTTCGCGGTGTTCCTCGGCGCCGGGCATCTGTCCACGGCGGTGCTCGCCCTCGCGGGCTGCGTGGTGGTCACGGTCGTGACGGCTGCGGCCGTCAACCTCCTCGCCGTCTGGGACCTGCCCTCGCTCACGCTGCCGTACTGCCTGCTCGCGAGCGCGATGACTATCGCCGCCCCCGGCTTCGAGCGGGTCTGGCACCACGGGGACGCCCTGGCCGCACTGACGCGCGCGGCGACGGGCCCGACCTCGCTCCACCTCCCCGATCTGGCACGGGCGTTCTTCGCCGACTTCGCGCAGATCTTCTTCATGCCGCAGTGGTACGTCGGTGCGGTGCTGCTCGTGGGCCTCTTTGTCGCGAGCCGTCGCGCGGGGGCCGTGGCATGCCTCGGCAGCGCGGTCGGGATCGGTTCGGCGTGGGCGCTCGGGGCACCTGCCGCGCAGATCGCGGACGGCACGATGGGATACAACTCGGTGCTCGTCGCGCTCGCGCTGTGCGGCGTCTTCCTTCCGGCGCGGGGCGCCACGCTCGCGTACGCACTCGTGGGCGCCGCCACCGCGACGGCCGTCAGCTCGGCGATGTCGGCGCTCCTCGCACCGTCCGGCGGGCACACGTTCACCTGGCCGTTCGTCCTGACGACGCTCGCGTTCCTGGCGGCGGCCAGGTCCTTCTCACGGCTGCGTACGACGGCTCCGGCGCCGTCGGACGTGACGGTGCCGGAGCCGGAGCCGGATGTGCCGTCGACCGGCGGCGTCGTCAGCGGGAACTCGCCCGCCCCGCAAGCACCTTGATGGAGATCAGGGCGATCACCGCGAGGCCGATGATGTACGCGGAGACGGCCATCGAGGTGCCCGTCGCCTCCAGGAGCAGCACCATCACGAACGGCGCGAGCCCGCCGCCGAACACGGCCGCGATCTGGTAACCGAGCGAGGCTCCCGTGTAGCGCATCTCGGCCGTGAACAACTCCGCGAACAGCGCGGCCTGCGGCCCGTACATGATGCTGAGGAAGCAGCTGGTGACGAAGGTGCCGACGGCCAGCCACAGCAGTGAGCCGGTGTCGATGAGCAGGAACATCGGCACGGCCCAGACCGCGAGGCCCGCGGCGCCCAGGGCGTAGATCCTCAGCCGTCCGATGCGGTCGGAGAGCGCGGCGGATGCCGGTATCAGGGCGAGTTGGGTGAGGCTGACGCAGAGCGAGACGGTGAGGACCGCGCTGCGCTTCATGTCGAGTTCACGGGTGGTGTAGTCGAGGACACCGGTGATGATGATGTAGAAGGTCGCCGTGTTCACCGCGAAGGAGCCGCCCGCGAGGAAGACGGTGCCGAGGTGGTGGCGGAGGATGGTGCGCAGGGGCGAGTTGCCGCCTTCGCCGCCCGCGCCCTTCTGGTTCTTCTCCTTCTCGGCGAGCGCCCGCTCCGCCTCGCGGAACTCGGGGGTCTCCTCGACGCGCGTGTGGATGTACCAGGCGAGTACGAGCACGAGGATCCCGACCATGAAGGGCACCCTCCATCCCCACGCCTCGAAGGTGCTCTCACTGGTGACGGCCCCGGCGACCAGGAAGACCGTATTGGCGGTCACCACACCGATGGGGACGCCCAGTTGGACCAGGCTGCCGTAGAGGCCGCGCTTGCCCTCGGGGGCGTACTCCGTGGCCATCAGCATCGCGCCGCCCCACTGCGCGCCGACCGCGATGCCCTGGAACACGCGGAGGGTGACGAGGAGGATCGGCGCGGCGATGCCGACCGTCTCGTACGTGGGGAGCAGGCCGATGCCCGTGGTGGACAGACCCATCAGGGTCAGCGCGAGGACGAGCATGGGCTTGCGGCCGCGCTTGTCGCCGAGGTGGCCCGCGATGATGCCGCCGATGGGGCGGGCCAGGAAGCCGACGGCGAAGGTGGCGAACGCGGCGAGCACTCCGGCGGATGAGCTGCCGGAGGGGAAGTAGAGGTCGCCGAGGACGAGGGCGGCGGCGATGCCGAAGACGAAGTAGTCGTACCACTCGACGGCCGAGGCGAGAGCGGCCGCCGTGGCCACCTTGCGGCGGTGGGGATCCGCCGGGTTCTGGTTCTGCGACTGAGCGGAGTCGGGGTGGGGGGCCGCTGAGGGAGCGGACGGTGCGGGGTCCATGCGGTGCACACTCCGGTGGGTCCGGGGACGGGACGGGGGGTGGGCGTGTGATTGCAGGGACCGTACCGACCAGTGGGTATGTGGTCAACGGTTCACGCAGGGAGGTTTTTCCCCAACCCCGCCCCTTCCCAAAAACCCGCTCGGCGCAGGGGCCTTTCGGGGGCTTTGACTGCCGTCATCACCGGCTCCGCCGAGTTCGTCCTCAAACGCCGGACGGGCCGAAATTCAGCCCGGCCGGCGTTTGAGGCCATCTTGTCGGGGGTCCAGGGGGCGGAGCCCCATGGTTTCGGGAAGGGGCGGGATTGGGGAAAGAAAAACGCTCTGACCTGGGCCTAGAACACCACCAGCGCCCGCCCACCCTTGCCCGCAACCATGTTCTCGAAGGCCGCGGGAATCCCTTCCAGCCCGATCCGATCCGTCACCAGGACCCCCAGGTCAAAACGCCCCGCACGGATGTGGTCAGCGAGGACCGGCAAGTCCACCGCCGGGTCCGAGTTCCCGTACACGCACCCCGAAAGCGTCCGCCCCCAGTGGAAGATCTCCAGGGCGTTGAAGGTGACCTGCTGATCCTTGCCGCCGATGCCGACCACCGTCGTACGCCCGCCGCGCCGCGTGGACTCCCAGGCCGTACGGATCGTCACCGCACGCCCCACGCACTCCACCGCCACGTCCACGCCCTGGCCGCCGGTCAGCCCGCGGATGTCCTTCGCCGTCTTCTCGGAGGCGACCACGTACTCCGTCGCCCCTGCCGACCGCGCCAACTCCTCCTTCTCCGGGGAGACATCGACCGCGATGATCTGCGAGGCACCCGCGATCCGTGCCGCCTGGAGCGTCGCGAGGCCCACTCCCCCGACACCGAAGACCGCCACCGTCTCGCCCTCGCGGACCTTCGCGGAGTGGTTCACCGCGCCGTATCCGGTGAGCACGGCGCAGCCGAGGAGTGCCGCGTCCGTCAGCGGGACGCCGTCCGGGGCCGGGAGCACGCAGTTGCCCGCGACCACCGTCTCCTCGGCGAACGCGGCGACGTTCAGGCCGGGGTGGAGGTCGGCGCCGTCCGATGCCCGGCGGGCGTACACGTCGGCCGCACCGGCAAGCGCGTTCACGCACAGCCACACCTCCCCGAGCGTGCAGGCGTGGCAACTGCCGCAAGAAGGCGCCCAGTTGAGGACCACACCGTCGCCCGGCGCGACATGCGTGACCCCCTCGCCCACGGAAACGACCGTCCCCGCGCCCTCGTGCCCGAGCACGGCGGGCACGGGCACCCGCATCGTGCCGTTGGTCAGGGACAGGTCGGAGTGGCAGACCCCGGCGGCGGCGAGGCGCACCCGCACCTGGCCGGGGCCCGGCTCGGGCAGGTCGATCTCGGTGATCTCCAGAGGAGAGCCGACGGCGGGCAGAACAGCGGCGCGGACCACGGTGACGTACTCCTTGTGAAGGTGCGGAACAGGGGTTCAGAACTGGAGCGACTTCGTCTGGAGGTACTCCGCGAGCCCGTGCGGGCCCAGTTCCCGGCCCACCCCCGACTGCTTGTAACCGCCGAACGGGGCAAGGGGGTTGAAGCTGCCGCCGTTGATGTCGACCTGCCCGGTGTCCATGCGGCGGGCGAAGGCGATGGCCTCCGCGTCGTCGGCCGCCCAGACCGCGCCCGCGAGGCCGTACACGGTGCCGTTCGCGATCCGCAGGGCCTCGTCCTCGTCCTCGTACCTGATGATCGAGACGACCGGGCCGAAGATCTCCTCCTGGGCGATCGTCATCTCGGGGGTGACGTCGGCGAAGACCGTCGGCTGGACGAAGTAGCCCTGCTCGCGCGGCACTTCGGAGCCGCCGGCCACCACGCGGGCGCCCTCCTCGACGCCCTTGTCGATGTAACCCCGCACGCGCGCCTGCTGCTTGGCGTTGACGACGGGGCCGATGCGGGAGCCGTACTTGGCCGCCGCGTCCGCCGCGAGCGAGACCGCCTCGTCGTACCGCGCGGAGTCCACCAGCATGCGGGTCCACGCGCTGCACGTCTGGCCCGAGTTGGACATGACGTTGGCGACGCCGACGTTGACCGCCTTGGCCAGGTCGGCGCTTGGCAGGATGACGTTGGCGGACTTGCCGCCGAGCTCCAGGGCGACCCGCTTGACTGCCGCGCCCGCGGTCGCGCCGATCTGCTTGCCGACCGCCGTCGAGCCGGTGAAGGAGACCAGGTCGACGTCGTCGTGCTCGGCGAGCGCCTGGCCCGCGACCGGGCCCAGGCCGGTGACCAGGTTGAAGACACCGGCGGGGATGCCCGCCTCGTGCGCGGCCTCGGCGAAGAGCTGGGCGGTGAGCGGGGTGTCCTCGGCGGGCTTCAGGACCACCGTGCAGCCAGCGGCGAGCGCCGGGGCCACCTTGTTGACGATCTGGTGGAGGGGGTAGTTCCAGGGCGTGATCGCGCCGACCACACCGACCGGCTCCATGTAGACGGTGGAGTTTCCGATCTTCTCCTCGAAGGCGTACGTCGCCGCGAGCTCGGCATACGAACCGGAGACCAGGATCGGCACGCCCGCGTGCACCATCTGCGAGAACGGGAGCGGGGAGCCGAGCTCCGCCGTCACCGTCTCGGCGATCTCGTCCTTGCGGGCGACCAGCTGGTCACGGAGCGCCCCGATGAGCGCGCCACGCTCCGCGGGCGGGGTCGCCGCCCAGCCGGGGAAAGCCTCGCGGGCGGCGCGCACCGCCGCGTCGATGTCCTGTGCCGTGCCGGCGGGGACCTGACCGATCGGCTGCTCGTCGGCCGGGTTCAGGACCGTGATCGTGTCCGTACCGACGGCGGGCCGCCAGGCGCCGCCGATGTACATGCCGTCGTGGGCCTTCATCGCACTCCTCAGGTAGTCGTCCGCACCCCAAACTAGCGCTGATAGTTTTTCGGCACCAGGGGCGTCGGGACCGGGGACATTCACCCCGGCTCGTCACCTACCCCCACGCGTTCCTCCGAAATTCGATTTCGTGCATGTGACAGACACATGTCAAGGCGCCAACTCCCTTGATCTACGCCCGTAGAGCCGACATTCTGCTGAGCGCGCCGGGAGCGGAACGCACCGCTCCCGGCTGTGTGTGCGATCACGCACACGCCCCCACAGTTGCGCCGCCCGACCCAGGGCGCGCGCCGCCTATGAGGAGGACTCCCTCGTAATGGCAATGCTGCGCAGCAAGAAGACTGTGATCGCCGCGGCGATCTCGACCGCAACCGCCGCCACTCTGTTCGGTGCGGTCACCGCCCTTCCGGCCCAGGCCGCCCCCACCGAGGGCACCGTGATCGGGGCAGGATCCGCCGACGCCGTCAAGGGCAGCTACATCGTCACGCTGAAGAAGAACTCGGGCTTCAAGGCCGCCTCGACCCAAGGCAAGGGCCTGATATCCGAGTACGGCGGGTCGGTGAAGAAGACCTTCAAGTCCGCGCTCGACGGATACACCGTCGACCTCAGCGCGGCGGAGGCGAGACGTCTCGCCGCCGACCCCGCGGTCGCCTCCGTCGAGCAGAACCGGACGGTCCGTGCGGACGCGACCCAGACCAACGCCCCCTGGGGCCTCGACCGCATCGACCAGACGAGCCTGCCGCTGTCCGGCACCTACACCTACCCGGACACCGCGGGTTCGGGCGTCACGGCGTACGTGATCGACACCGGCGTACGCATCTCGCACTCCGAGATCAGCGGGCGCGCGGTCAACGGCTACGACGCCGTGGACCGCGACAACACCGCCCAGGACGGCAACGGCCACGGCACGCACGTGGCCACCACCATCGCGGGCAAGACGTACGGCGTCGCCAAGAAGGCCAAGATCGTGGCCGTCCGCGTGCTCGACAACAACGGCTCCGGCACGACCGCCGGTGTCATCGCGGGCATCGACTGGGTGACGAGCAACCACGCGGCGGGCGCCCCCGCCGTGGCCAACATGTCGCTCGGCGGCGGCGCCTCCACCTCGCTGGACAACGCGGTGAAGAACTCCATCGCCGACGGCGTCAGCTACGCGGTCGCCGCGGGCAACGAGGGCGTCAACGCCTCCTCGTCGTCCCCGGCCCGGGTCCCCGCGGCCATCACGGTGGGCGCCACAAGCAACACGGACGCCAAGGCCAGCTGGTCCAACTACGGCTCGGTCCTGGACATCTTCGCGCCGGGCGTCTCGATCAAGGCGGGCTGGCACACCGGCGACACGGCCACCAACACCATCTCCGGTACGTCGATGGCCACTCCGCATGTCGCGGGCGCCGCGGCGGTCTACCTCGCGGGCCACTCATCGGCGACGCCCGCGCAGGTCTCATCGGCGCTGGTGAACGGAGCCACCTCGGGCAAGGTCACGAGCCCGGGCACCGGTTCGCCGAACAGGCTGCTGAAGATCGTCCCGTAGTCCCCGGGTAGTCCCCGGGTAGTTTCCACGCAGCACCCCGTTCCCCGGAGGCAGCCGGCGCCTCCGGGGAACATCCGTGTGTCCGCTCGTCCGACCACCCTCTCCTTTAGGCTTCCCCTCAACTCCGGTGTTCCGGAAGACTTCTGCAAGGTTTCGATGGAGGTGGGGAAGTGAGCCGGTCCAGGAGCAAGGTGACCATCACGGAGATAGCCCGGCAGGCGGGCGTCTCGGTGCCGACGGTGTCGCGGGTGGTCAACGGCCGGTCCGACGTCTCGGAGGAGACCCGCGCGCGCATCGAGGACCTGCTGCGCGAGCACGGCTACGAGCGGCGGGCGACCGCGCCCGGCAGCCGCGCCGCCCTCGTCGACCTGGTCTTCAACGACCTCGACAGCCCCTGGGCCGTGGAGATCATCCGTGGCGTCGAGGAAGTGGCGCACGCGGCAGGTGCGGGCACGGTCGTCTCCGCGATCCACGGCGCGTCCGGCTCGGCCCGGCAGTGGATGAAGAACCTGCGGGCCCGCGCGTCGGACGGCGTGATCCTGGTGACCTCCGTCCTGGAGCCGATGCTCCACGACGAGCTGCGGCGGCTCGGCGTGCCGCTCGTCGTGATCGACCCGGCCGGATCACCCGCCCTGGACGCACCGACCGTGGGCGCCACCAACTGGGCGGGCGGGATGGCCGCGACGGAGCATCTGCTCTCCCTGGGCCACCGCAGGATCGGCTTCATCGCGGGTCCGCCGAGGCTGCTGTGCTCCCGGGCCAGGCTCGACGGCTACCGGGCGGCGCTGGAGAGCGCGGGTGTGCCCGTCGACGACGCGCTGATCGTGCCGGGCGACTTCTACCACGCGTCCGGGTTCGCCGGAGCGGGCGAACTGCTCGGCCTCGCCGAGCCGCCGACCGCGCTCTTCGCGGCCAGTGACCAGATGGCCCTCGGCGCGATCGAGGCCCTGCGGCGACGCGGTCTTCGCGTCCCCGAGGACCTCAGCGTGGTGGGCTTCGACGATCTGCCGGAGGTCAGCTGGTCCGCGCCGCCGCTGACGACCGTGCGCCAGCCCCTATCCGACATGGGGAAACTGGCGGCCCGTACGGTACTGCGGCTCGCGCTCGGCGAGGAGCCCGCGTCGCCCCGGATCGAGCTGGCCACGGAGCTCGTGGTGCGGGCGAGTACCGCGCCGCGGGTCTGAGGTCTCCTCCACGCCGCTCCACGCCCCTCCCCTCATCGCCCCCCGAACTCCCTTTCCTGTCAGGAGCGTTGACACGTCCGGGCGCCGCCCGTAACTTCCGTGCGCATCGACCGATAATTTTCGGAACTCTTCCGGAAGGTGCGCTGCGATGCCTACCCCTCCCCTGCGCCGACGCATACGTACGGCCCTGGCCACCGCGGCCCTGACGCTCGCCGCCACCGGCCTTTCCGCCTGTGGCAGCGGCGGACCGCAGGACAGCGCGGGCGGTGGTGGCGCCGCGCTCGAGGCCTGGGTCTACGGCGACCCGTCGGCCGCCGTGCAGCGCAAGGTCGTCGACCGCTTCAACAAGACCTCGGACGTCAAGGTGAAACTCGTCGAGATCCCCGGCGAGGGCTACCAGGACAAGATGCGCACCTCCATGGGCACCGCCAACGCCCCCGACATCTTCTTCAACTGGGGCGGCGGCTCCATCAGCGACTTCGCGGCCAAGGACATGCTGGTCGACCTCGGCCCGTACATGAAGAAGGACCCCGCCCTGAAGAAGGCGTTCATCCCCTCGATCCTCGACGCGGGCCGCATCGACGGGACGTACTACGGCGTTCCGATGCGCGGCATGCAGCCGGTGATCCTCTTCTACAACAAGAAGGTCTTCCGTGAGGCGGGCGCCGAACCCCCCGCCTCCTGGGACGACATGCTCGACCTGATCGACACCTTCAAGGAGAAGGGCGTCACGCCGTTCGCGCTCGCGGGCGCCGATCCGTGGACCGAGCTGATGTGGCTGGAGTACCTCCTCGACAGGTTCGGCGGTCCCGGGGTCTTCCAGAAGATCGTGGACGGCGACAAGTCCGCGTGGAACGACCCCGCCATGATCAAGGCGGGCGAGACGATCCGCGATCTGGTCGACCGCGGGGCGTTCGGCAAGAACTACAAGTCCGTCAACTACACGGCGGACGGCGCCTCCACCCTCTTCGCCCGCGGCAAGGCCGCCATGCACCTGATGGGCAGCTGGGAGTACGCCAACCAGAAGGCCAACCAGAAGGAGTTCGCCAAGTCGGGCCTCGGCTGGACCTCGTTCCCCGCGGTGCCCGGCGGCAAGGGCGACCCCAAGGACGTCGTCGGCAACCCCACCAACTACTGGTCCGTCAACGCCACCCGGGTGAAGAAGGGCGAACGCCGGGACGCGGCAGTGGAGTTCCTGAAGTTCGCCTCGCAGCAGAGCTACGCCAAGGACCTGGTCGCCAACGGGGACGTGCCGGCGACCTCGGACGCGAAGGAACAGCTCACCGCGCACGAGAACCCCGAGTACGCCACGTACCAGTACGACATGGTGAGCCAGGCCCCGTCCTTCACGCTCTCCTGGGACCAGGCGCTGCCCGCCAGGTTCACCGCCCCGCTCACCAACAACCTGCAGAAGCTCTTCAACGGCGACCTGAGCCCGAAGGGCTTCGCCGATGCGATGCGGGACGTGAAGTGAGTCCGTCCCCCGCGCGCAGGGGCCCCGGGCGCCCCGGCCTCCTGTGGGCCGCGCCCGGCGCCCTGTTCTTCCTCTGCTTCGCGCTCGGCCCGCTCCTGCTCGTCGGCTATCTCTCCTTCACCGAGTGGGACGGCCTCGGCGGCCTCCCCTCCTTCAGCGGCACCGGCAACTGGCGCCGCCTGTGGGAGGACTCCACGATGCGGGGCGCGGTGGTCCTGAGCCTGCTGCTCACCGCGCTGACCTGGCTCGTGCAGACCCCGATCGCGCTGCTTCTCGGCGTCTGGGCGGCCGGTCGGCAGAAGAACCGCGCCGTGCTGAGCGCCGTCTTCTTCCTGCCGCTGCTCGCCTCGTCCGTGGCGCTCGCACTGCTCTGGAAGACCCTGCTCGACCCCAACTTCGGTCTGATCGCCGACATCGGGCCGTGGATCGGCTTCGAGGACGGCGATGTGCTCGGCTCCTCGCGCGGCGCGTTCGGGGCGGTGCTCTTCGTGGCGGCCTGGCAGTTCATCCCGTTCCACACGCTGCTCTACCAGGGCGGCGCCCGGCAGATCCCGCGCTCCCTCTACGACGCGGCGTCGATCGACGGGGCGGGCACGGTGCGGCAGTTCTTCCACATCACGCTGCCGCAGCTGCGCAACACCGTCATCACCTCGTCCGTCCTGATGGTGGTCGGTGCGCTGACGTTCTTCGACACCGTCCTGATCCTCACCGAGGGCGGTCCGGGCACGGACACCACGATCGTCCCCTACTGGATGTACGAGACCGGGTTCGTCTCCCGCGACATGGGCTACGCGAGCGCGATCGCCACGGCGCTCGTCGTGGTCGCGACGGGCATCTCGCTGCTGCTCGTGAGGCTCACCGGCTTCGCGGCGATGCGCTCGACCCGGGAGGGCCTGTGACCGGCACCCCGGAGCAGCGGCCGGGCACCCGCAGTCCCGCGCGACCGCCGCACAAGACGCTCCGCCGACGACGCACCCGCCCCAACCTCCCCGCCGGAGCCGCCTCGCTCCTCTGGCTGGTGATCATCGCGCTGCCGCTGTACGTCCTGCTCGCCACGACCCTCCAGTCGCGCGACGCCTACTTCGACCGCGGCCCGCTCTCCGTCCCCACCGATCCGACCCTCGACAACTACCGCCGCGTCCTGGACAGCAGCTTCTTCACCTATCTCCTGAACACCGCGGTGGTGACGGTCGCCTGTGTCGCGATCGTCCTGGTGCTCGGGGTGTGCGTCGGCTACGCGGTGGTGCGTGCGCGGGGCCGGGGCGCCCAGCGCATCTTCCAGATGTTCCTGCTCGGCCTCGCGATCCCCGCGCAGGCGGTGATCATCCCGGTCTTCCTGCTGATCACGAAGTTGCAGCTGTACGACTCGCTGCTCGCCGTGATCCTGCCGACGGCCGCGTTCGCGCTGCCCGTGAGCGTGCTGATCCTGGCCGGTTCGATGCGGGACATCGACGAGGAGCTGTACGAGTCCATGGCCCTCGACGGCGCGGGACCGACCCGCATCCTGCTGCGCCTGGTCGTGCCGATGTCGCGCTCAGGAATCTCCACGGCCGCCGTGTACACCGCCCTGCAGGCCTGGAACGGCTTCCTCTTCCCGCTGATCCTCACCCAGTCCCCCGAGTCCCGGGTGCTCACCCTCGGCCTCTACGACTACGTCGGCGAGTTCCGCGTCGACGTGCCGGCGCTGCTCGCCGCCGTGGTCCTGTCCATCGTGCCCATCTTCGCCGTGTACCTCTTCGCCCGCCGTCAGCTGGTCGACGGTCTGATGGGCGCGGGCGGCCGCTGACTTGAGGAGTTCCATGGTCCACCCCTGGCAGGACACCACGCTGCCCGCGCCCGAGCGGGCCGCCGACCTGCTCGACCGGATGACCGCACAGGAGAAGCTCGCCCAGCTCTGCAGCGTCTGGCCCGGCTCGGACGCCCAGGAGAGCGGCGAAGTGGCGCCGCTCCAGCACGAGGTGGCGGAACGCGTCGACCTGGATGAGCTGCTCCCCCATGGACTCGGCCAGGTGACACGCCCGTTCGGCACGGCCCCGGTGGAACCGGCCGATGGCGCGGCCCGGCTCGCCGCCCTCCAGGAACGCATCCGCGCCGCGAACCGCTTCGACCTGCCCGCCGTCGCGCACGAGGAGTGCCTCACCGGGTTCACCGCCTGGCAGGCGGCAGTCTTCCCCACGCCGCTCGCCTGGGGCGCCTCCTTCGACCCCGAACTGGTGGGCAGGACGGCCGAAGCCATCGGCGCGTCGATGCGATCGGTCGGCGTCCACCAGGGGCTCGCCCCGGTCCTGGACGTCGTACGCGACCCGCGCTGGGGCCGCACGGAGGAGTCGATCGGCGAGGACCCGTACCTGGTGGCGACCATCGGAACGGCCTACGTCCAGGGCCTGCAGTCGGCGGGAATCGTCGCCACGCTCAAGCACTTCGCGGGCTACTCGGCCTCGCGCGGGGCCCGCAATCACGCCCCCGTGTCCATCGGCCCGCGCGAGCTTGCGGACGTGATCCTGCCGCCCTTCGAGATGGCGGTACGGGACGGGGGCGCCCGCTCGGTGATGCCCGCGTACAACGACCTGGACGGCCTCCCGGCCCACGCCCACCACGCGCTGCTCACCCAACTCCTGCGCGAGGACTGGGGGTTCACCGGGACCGTCGTATCGGACTACTTCGGGGTGTCCTTCCTGGAGTCGGCCCACGGGGTCACGGACTCCAGGGCGGGGGCCGCCGCGCTGGCCCTTGCGGCGGGCGTGGACATCGAGTTCCCGGCGGTGCGGTGCTTCGGGGCGGGAACCCCGCCGCAGGACGCGGTGGACCGTGCCGCCCTGCGCGTACTGACCCAGAAGTGCGAGCTGGGCCTTCTGGACCCGGACTGGACGGCGGCCCCGCCCACACCACCTGCGGACGTCGACCTCGATCCGCCGCATATGCGGCTGCTGGCCCGCGAGTTGGCCGAGGAGTCGGTGGTCCTGCTCGCCAACGCGGCCGGGGCCCTCCCCCTGGCGCCCGGCACACGGATCGCCGTGGTGGGCCCGCTCGCCGACGACCCGGCGGCGATGCTCGGCTGCTACACCTTTCCGCGCCATGTGGGCGTCGAGCACCCGCGGTTGCCGATGGGGGTAGCCGTTCCGACGCTGCTCCAGGCGTTGCGTGCGGAGTTCCCGGAGGCGATGTTCGTGGCGGACCCGGCGGACCCGGCGGACCCGGGGGACGCTGATGTCTGCGTGGTCGTGGCCGGGGACCGGTCCGGGCTCTTCGGGCGGGGCACGTCGGGCGAGGGATGCGACGCCGCGGACCTCGAACTACCGGACGGGCAAGGCGAGTTGATCGACCGGGCCATCGCCTCCGGAACCCCCACGATCCTGGTCCTGCTCACCGGCCGCCCTTACGCGCTCGGGCGCTGGGCCGACCGCCTTGCCGGGGTGGTGCAGGCGTTCTTCCCGGGCGAGGAGGGCGGCGGTGCGGTCGCGGGCGTCCTTTCGGGCCGGGTCAATCCGTCGGGGCGGCTGCCCGTCAGCGTGCCCCGCGAGCCGACGGGCCAGCCCTGGACCTATCTGGCTCCCCCGCTCGGCCACCGCGGCGAGGCGAGCAACCTCGATCCGACGCCGCTCTTTCCCTTCGGGCACGGCCTCTCGTACACGACGTTCGCGTGGGACGTGTCCGACGTCCCCGCCGAGCTGCCCACGGACGGCGAGACGACCGTGCGCGTCACGGTCACCAACACGGGTGAGCGCCACGGAACCGAGGTCGTCCAGCTCTACCTCCACGACCCCGTGGCCCGGGTGGCGCTCCCCGTGGCCCGCCTGGTCGGCTACGCCCGCGTGCCGCTGTCCCCCGGCGAGTCCGCGGAGGTCCACGCCACGTTCCACGCCGACCTGGCGTCGTACACGGGCCCTGAGGGTCACCGGATCGTGGAACCAGGCGCGCTGGAACTCCGCGTGGCCGCGTCCAGCACGGCGGTACGCCACCGGGTGCGGCTGACCCTGACGGGGCCTGAGCGGATCGTGGGCCATGAGCGGCGGCTGCGCTGTGAGATGCGGGTGAAGTGAGTGGCCCTGCCGCGCGGTGACCGTCGATCACCGGCTCCGCCGAGTTCGTCCTCAATCGCCGGACGGGCTGGATACTCCGCCGGTCCGGACTGTCTCAGCCTCTCCGGCGTTTGAGGAGCGGGGTCTGGGGCGGAGCCCCCTCCGCGGCGGAGCCGCTGATGTCACAGCCGGGAAGGGGTGGGGTTGGGGAAAGCCCCGCAGGGCTCCGCCTCAACCCCAACCCGGCGGCCACCAACAGCAGCCCCCCGAGCATCACGAACGGCGCCGCAACCCCCGCCACCCCGGCGATCAGCCCCGCCCCGGCAGGCGCGGCAACCTGCCCCAGCCGGTTCCCCGTCAGCCGCAGCGCGAGCGCGGTTGACCGCGCCCCCTCCGGAGCCGCCTGCACCACCGTCGTCATGGACAACGGCTGCCCGACCCCCAGACAGAACCCCAGCAGCACCAGCATCACCCCGAGCCCCCACACCGGCACGGGCAGCGCGACCCCCGCGCACAGCACGGCGGCCAGCAGACACGTGACGACGATCAGCACCGTACGGCCGAGCAGATTGATCAGCGGCGTCATCACGAGCCGGCAGGCGATCGTCGCCGCGGCCCGCAGCGAGAGCAGCACGCCGACCGTCGCGGGCGCGATGCCGCGGTGCTCGCCGACCACCGGCAGGTAGGCCGTGAGGATGTCCGTCGCGGAGAGCACCGCGAGGCTGATGAAGATCCCCGCGGGGACGCCCCGGGTGCGCAGGATGCCGAGCACCGGGATCTTGTCGCCCCGCTTCGACGGTCCCGCGGCCGGTCGGACGTGCTCGATGCGCCACAGCGAGGTGAAGGAGACCGCGGCGACCGCCCCCGAGACAAGCAGGGCGAACGCACTCGTGCGCCCCATGTCCCCGCCGATGAGGGAACCCGCGGCGATCGGCCCGATCAGCTGCCCCAGCGAGGCGCCGATCGTGAAGTGCCCGAAGTTGCGGTCCTGTTCGGCGGGGGCTGACTGCCGCGCGACGATCGACTGGGCGCCGATCACGAAGCAGAGGTGGCCAAGGCCCATCACGCCGCTCCAGGCGGCGAGCGCCCCGAGCGACCCGGCCGTGCCGCTGAGCGCGCACCCTCCGGAGATCAGGACCACGCCGACCGGAAGCAGCGGCGCACACCGGCCGTGGTCCGTTCTGCGGCCGAGCGGCACGGCCGCGAAGAGCGGGAGCAGGGCGTACACACCGGCGATGACGCCGATCGCCATCTCGTCTGCGCCCAGCGAGAGTGCCCGGTAGGAGACGGCCGGACGCGCCATCGACACCGCCCCCTGCGCGAAGCTGAAGGCGATGACGAGGCGCAGCAACCAGGCTCGGCCCGGTGTCGATGGCATCAGATGATGCCGAAGAGGATTCCGGAGCCGAGTACCACGAGCGAGGTGAGCACGGCCCATTTGACGGTGAACTTGGTGTGGTCGCCGAACTCGACCTTGGCCATGCCGACGAGGACGTACACGGCGGGCACCAGCGGGCTCGACATGTGCAGGGCCTGGCCCGCGATCGAGGCGCGGGCGATCTCCAGGGTGCCGACGCCGTGCGCCTGGCCCGCCTCGGCGAGGACCGGCAGGACGCCGAAGTAGAAGCCGTCGTTCGACATGAAGTACGTGAGCGGCAGCGACAGGAGGCCGGTCACCAGGCCCATCTGCGGGCCCATGCCCTCCGGGATCGCGTCGACGAGCCATTTGGCCATGCTGTCGACCATGCCGGTGCCCTGGAGGACGCCGGTGAAGACGGCGGCGGCGAAGACCATGCCGGTGACGTTGAGGACGTTCTCCGCGTGGGCGCCGATGCGCGCCTTCTGGTCGGGCATGTGCGGGAAGTTGACCGTCAGGGCGAGCGCGGCGCCGAGCAGGAAGAGGACCGGGATCGGCAGCCACTCCATGATCATGGCGGTGAGCAGGACCACGGTCAGACCGGCGTTGAACCAGTAGAGCTTGGGTCGCAGGGTGGAGCGGTTGGGGTCGAGCCCCTGGAAGCCATCGTCCTCTTCGGCGGCCTCACCAGAAGCGTCGACGCTGTCAGCGGCGTCCGTGCCCGACCCGGCTCCCCCGGTGGTCTTCTTCGTGAGCGACATGCGCCCGCCGGTGCCGCCGCCGGCGGCACCCACCAGAACCGTCTCGCTCGCCGTCTCCTTCTCCAGGACCTCGTCCAGGGAGAGCATGCCGAGCCGCTTGCGCTCCCGAAGGCCCAGTGCGTAGGAGAGCAGGAAGACCGCCACGAGGCCCATGGCGAGCGCCGGGATCATGGGGACGAAGATGTCGGCCGCGTCGACCTTGAGCGCGGTCGCGGCGCGGGCCGTCGGGCCTCCCCAGGGCAGGGTGTTCATGACGCCGTTGGCGGTGGCCGCGACGCCCGTCATGACGACGAGGCTCATCTTGAGGCGCTTGTAGAGCGGATACATCGCCGAGACCGTGATCATGAAGGTCGTCGAGCCGTCGCCGTCGAGCGAGACGATCGCGGCGAGCAGGGCGGTGCCCACCACGATGCGCACCGGGTCCGCCTTGCAGAAGCGCAGGATGCCCCGGACGATCGGGTCGAAGAGGCCGACGTCGATCATGACGCCGAAGTACACGATGGCGAACATGAGCATGGCCGCCGTGGGCGCCAGATTCCCGACGCCTTCGAGGACGTAGTCCCCGAGATGGGCTCCCTTTCCTACGAACACGCAGAAGAGCGCGGGAATCAGCACCAGTGCCGCGATCGGCGACATCTTCTTCATCATGATCAGCACCAGGAAGGTGGCGATCATGACGAATCCGAGGATTGTCAGCATGGGGGCTACCTAACGTTCACCATCGAACTCCCACCAGGTCTGGCGGTCCGGTTGACGTTAGGACCCGTTCTCCAGCGTTAACAAGATGTTGACGTGTGAGCAATAAGCGCAAAACTCCAGGTCAACGAGTTGCTGCCGGAGTCGCCGCCGGAACGAGTGGCTTGAGGGACACCGGGAAGCCGTTCAGTACGGACGTCCCGGAGAGCGGGTCGAGGAGGGTGCCGTCCAGGAGCTGGTTCACATTGGCCCCGGGATTCTCGGCGGCGACGGCCAGGCGCGTGCCGGGGCGGTCGTGGCCCCAGCCGTGCGGCAGGCTGACCACTCCGGGGCGCACGGCGTCGGTCACCTCCACCGGGACGGTGAGCCCGCCGCCGGCGGCC
>NZ_BAAAUG010000017.1:0-13832 GCF_039533825.1 Streptomyces rectiviolaceus | reverse complement strand
CCCCGCCGTTCTCGAGGCCGATGCGGGCCGCGTCCTCGGGGTGGACGTGCAGGGTGCAGCGGTTGGAGCCGCCGGTGAGGGTGCGCACGTTGTGCATCCAGCTGTTGTTGGAGCGCAGATGGCGGCGCCCTACGAGGACGAGCTCGTCCGGGGTGGCACGCAGCGCGTTCGTGAGGCGCGGCAGGTCGCCCGCGATCGGGCCCGGGAGGAGCTCCACGCGTCCGCTGCGCGTCTTGAGCACCTGCGGGAGGCGGGAGTCCAGCGGTCCGAGGTCGATGCCGTGGGGGTGGGCGAGGACCCGCTCCAGGGTCAGGCCGTCCTCGCGTACGCCGAATCCGTCGCCGTAGGGGCCGAGCCGCAGCATCAGGTCGAGCCGCCGCTCGGGACCGCTGTCGCCGGTGAGCAGGGCGGCGAGTTCCTTGGGGTCACGGCCGTACGCGGCCGAGTGCGGCTCGGTGACGGCCTTGCCCAGGGTCCTGTCGACGACCATCGCGTCGACGGCTGCCGGATCGGCGCCGTGCATGCCGCTCGCGGCGAGCACGAGCCGCGCCAGGATTTCGGTCTCCGCCATCCTGCCGTCCGCGAGGGGCAGCGCGGCGCGGGTGTAGCGGACCTGGTTGTGCACGGCGAATCCGTTGAAGGCGAAGTCGAAGTGCGCGCTCTGGGAGGGCGGGGGCGGCGGCAGGACCACGTGGGCGTGGCAGGAGGTCTCGTTCAGATACGGGTCGACGCTCACCATGAAGTCGAGTGAGGCCAGGGCCTTGTCGAGGCGGTCGCCGTCGGGCGCCGAGAGGACGGGATTGGCCGCGATGGCGACGACCGCGCGGATCGCGCCGTCGCCGGGGGTGTCGATCTCTTCGGCGAGCGCGGCGATCGGCAGTTCACCCTTGGCTTCCGGGTGCCTGCTCACGCGGCTGTGCCAGCGGCCGAGCGCGAATCCCTTGCCGGGTCCCGCCGGGCGGGGCGCGCGGTCGGTGGCCGAGAGCGGGAACAGGGCGCCACCGGGCCGGTCGAGGTTGCCGGTCAGGACGTTCAGGACGTCGACGAGCCAGTTGGTGAGCGTCCCGTACGCGACGGTGCTCGCGCCCACCCGGGCGTAGACGGCGGCGGTGGGCGCCGCCGCCAGCTCGCGGGCGAGGGCGCGGACGGTGTCGGCGGGCACGTCGCAGGCCGCGGAGACGGCGTCGGGGGTGAAGGGGCGTACGGCATCCCGTACGTCCTCGACGCCCTCCACCTGCTCTTCGAGCGCCCCGAGGGCGGTGAGCTTCTCCTCGAAGAGGACCTGGACCATGGCCGCGAGCAGCAGCGCGTCCGTGCCGGGCCGGATCGCGAGGTGCCGGTCGGCGAGCTTCGCGGTGCGGGTGCGGCGCGGGTCGACGACGGTGAGCGTGCCGCCCCGCGCGCGCAGCGCCTTCAGCTTGCCGGGGAAGTCGGGCGCGGTGCACAGGCTCCCGTTGGAGTCCAGGGGGTTGGCGCCGAGCAGGAGCAGATGGTCGGTGCGGTCCAGGTCGGGCACGGGGATGGCGAACGCGTCGCCGAAGAGGAGCCCGCTGGAGACGTGCTTGGGCATCTGGTCGACGGTGCTCGCGGTGAAGACGTTGCGGGTGCCGATGGAGCTCAGCAGGACGGGCGGATAGAGGCCGCCCGCCATGGTGTGCACGTTCGGGTTGCCGAGCACCACGCCGACCGCCTGCGGACCGTACTGCTCGATCAGGGGGCGCAGCCCTGCGGCGACGGCGTCGAACGCCTCGTCCCAGCTCGCCTCTCGGAGTACGCCGTCCTTGCGTACGAGGGGGCCCTTCAGGCGGTCGGGGTCGGAGTCGGCCTCTCCGAAGGAGGCGCCTTTGGGGCAGATGAAGCCGTGGCTGAACACATCGTCCCGGTCCCCGCGCGCACCGGTCACGCGCGCGCCGTCGGCGCCGTCAGGGGGCCCTTCGATGGTGAGCGTGAGCCCGCAGGTGGCTTCGCAGAGGGGGCAGATACGCAGGGCGGTGCTGGGCATGGAGGACCCTCCAGGGGCGGCGGCGACGGCGCACGTGCGCTCTCACCATACCGACCGGTATGCATGACGTCAGGCCCCGGCGGGGGTGAGGTCGCGAATCCGCGAACCCCGGTTCAGTCCAGCGAGCCCGCGAAGTAGGAGTGCAGCAGGGCCCGCGTCTCGTCGATCAGGTCCGGATCGCCCGACGGATGGGCGCGGAAGGCGAGTTGAAGTACGGCGTCGACCGCTTCGACGCCGACGAGCACCGTGCGGCGCAACTTCTTGTCCAGCGGCCGGTCGAGGTGGGCGGCGAGCAGCCCCGCCACCCGCTCGGCGACGTCCGAATTGGCGTCGGGCATCGCGTCGGGGGCCGAGGGGATGCCGAAGTCGACCAGGCCGAAGCCGGGGACCGTGCGCTTCATCGCGAGGTACTCGTCGAAGGCCGCGTCGACGGCGCCGCGCCAGTCTCCGCGCCGCACCCCGGCCATGCGCGCCGCCACGCACTCTCCGTACGCGTCGAGATTGCGGTGGGCCAGGGCGTCGGCCATGGCCCGCTTGTTGCCGAAGAAGCGGTAGACCGAGCCGATGGGAACACCCGCGCGGGTGGCGACGGCGCGGGTGCTCAGACCTTCGTAGCCGACCTCGTCAAGGACGTCGGCGCAGGCGTCGAGGATGCGGGTCAGACGCTCGGCGCTGCGCTCCTGCACGGGCACGCGGCGCAGGGTTTTCGGGGGGGGGCGGGGGCTTGTGCTGATCACGGCGGGGCATCCCCGGGAGAGTAGAGCATTGTTCACATCCATGGATCCCCCTTGCGGAAGGAAAATGTGAATCCTACGGTGTCCCATAGGAATCGTTGACGAGGGAGCGATGATGAGCCGGGAACACAACAGTGGCGCAAGGCGTGCGGACGCGAACGGCGCCCGCAAGACGGCGGAGGCACTGACGTACCTCTCCGGCTTCGGCAACGAACACAGCTCCGAAGCGGTGCCCGGCGCCCTGCCGCACGGCCGCAACTCGCCCCAGCGCGCACCCCTGGGGCTTTACGCGGAGCAGCTGAGCGGCACCGCCTTCACCGAGCCCCGCGCGCACAACCGCCGCTCGTGGCTCTACCGCATCCGTCCGTCGGCCGCGCACCCGGCGTTCACCCGCGTCGACAACGGCGCGCTCCGCACGGCGCCGTTCACGCAGGTCCCCGACCCCAACCGGCTGCGCTGGAACCCGCTCCCCGAGCCCGCCCCCGGCACGGACTTCCTCGCGGGCCTGTGGACCCTGGGCGGCAACGGAGACGCCACCCAGCGCACCGGCATGGCCGTGCACCTCTACCACGCCAACTCCTCCATGACGGACCGGGTGTTCAGCGACGCGGACGGCGAACTCCTCCTCGTACCCGAGCAGGGCGGCCTGCTGCTTCGCACCGAGTTCGGGCTGCTGCGCGCCGAGCCGGGCGAGGTGGCGCTGATCCCGCGCGGGGTGCGCTTTCGCGTGGAGCTGCTCGACGAGAGCGCCCGCGGGTATGTGTGCGAGAACTACGGGGCGGCCTTCCAGCTCCCCGACCTGGGTCCGATCGGCGCGAACGGCCTTGCCAACGCACGGGACTTCAGGGCTCCCGTCGCCGCGTACGAGGACGACGAGCGGCCGGTGGAGGTCGTGAACAAGTTCTGCGGCAACCTGTGGCAGGCCACCTACGACCACTCGCCGCTCGACGTCGTCGCCTGGCACGGCAACCACGTCCCGTACGTGTACGACCTGCGTACCTTCAATGTCCTCGGCACCATCAGCTACGACCACCCGGACCCGTCGATCTTCACGGTGCTCACCTCGCCGTCCGATACGCCGGGCCTGGCGGGCGTCGACTTCGTGGTCTTCGCGCCGCGCTGGCTGGTCGGCGAGGACACCTTCCGGCCGCCGTACTTCCACCGGAACGTGATGAGCGAGTACATGGGCCTGATCGAGGGCGCGTACGACGCGAAGGCGGAGGGCTTCGTGCCCGGCGGCGGCTCGCTGCACAACATGATGTCGGCGCACGGCCCCGACCGCGACACCTTCGAGAAGGCGTCGGCCGCCGAGCTGAAGCCGCAGAAGATCGACGACGGTCTTGCCTTCATGTTCGAGACACGCTGGCCGGTGACGGCCACCGAACAGGCAGCTCAGGCCTCCCATCTGCAGCGCGGATACGACGATGTGTGGGAGGGTCTGGAGCGCCATTTTCGAAACTGATCCCGTGACCGATCTGGTGACTGGCCCCGTTTCGAAGCCGATGCGGACTGATTCGGAGAGACCGTGACCGCTTTCGCCCCGGACTCGATCGTCCTGAATCGCAAACTGCCGCTCTGGTATCAGGTGTCGCAGTCCCTGCGCGCCTCGATACTCGGCCGCACGCCCGATGCCCCGCTCCGGCTGCCCACCGAGGAGCAGCTGGCGGGGCACTACGGCGTGAGCGTCCTGACCATGCGGCAGGCGCTCAAGGAGCTCGAGGACGAGGGCCTGATCACCCGGCACCGGCGGCGCGGCACCTTCATCGAGCCCAGCGCCCGGCGCGGCTCCCCGGTCCGGCTGCTCGGCTCGGTCGACGCGATCGTGGCCCAGCAGTCGGGCATGAGCACCCAGCTGCTCGCGCACGGCACGGCTCCGGTCTCCGGTGAACTCGCCGAGCACTTCCCGGATCTGACCGAGGTGGCGACCTACCACCGGCTTCGCAGCGACGAGAAGACGGGCGAACCGACCAATCACGCCCATAACTTCATCCGCCCCGAGCTCGCCGAGCGCGTCGACCTCGACGACCTGGCGCGCTGGCCCATGACGAAGGTCCTGCGCGATGTCGTGGGTGTCAGCATCAGCCGCATCACCGACACCGTCGAGGCCACGCTGGCCGACCCGGAGACGGCCCGCCTCCTCGAAGTGCCGCTGCTCAGCCCGATCCTGCACTACACCGGCATCACCTACGACAAGGACGGCCGCGCCCTGGACGTGGCCCGCATCCACTACCGCGGCGACCGCTTCTCGTTCACGGTCACCCTCGACGCGACGTAAGGGTCTCGACGTACGATGCCGGGCGTGACGCACGACGAAGCGGCGCTGCTCGCCGACCTGATGCCGTGGTCCGTCGCACCGCTCCGGCCGGGCCGTGGGTGGCCGATGGGACCGGACGCCGCATCCCTCAGAGCCCGTTGGGCCGCGTTCGTGCGGGCGGACACGGCGGAGCGCGAGGCGCTGCTCTCCCCTTCGCGCACACGCACCCTGCACACCGCGGTCGCCCAACTTCCGGGCCACCAGGGCTCGACGGTTCCGCTGGCCGCCGAGTCGGGCCCCTGCCCCGATCCGGTGCGCGTGCTGCACGGCCCCTTCGACGAGCAGTGGCTGATCCCGGACCACCGGCTCATCGACGCCGCGCGCCCGGAGCTGTGGCGGGTCGCGGGCGAGGGGCAGCTCTTCCTCGTCGAGCAGGGGTACGTCACC
The DNA here is from genome assembly GCF_039533825.1 of Streptomyces rectiviolaceus. Lineage (NCBI taxonomy): Bacteria > Bacillati > Actinomycetota > Actinomycetes > Kitasatosporales > Streptomycetaceae > Streptomyces > Streptomyces rectiviolaceus. Next base: position 8,395 of record NZ_BAAAUG010000017.1, on the reverse strand, counting down.
GGCTCATCGGGGCCCGCGGTCCTTGCCTCCGCCGTGCTGCCTGACGGCCGCTCCCCCGCCGGGCGGCCGGGGCGGATCCGTCCGCTGTTCCGCCGCCCCGGCGGACTCGAACCCAATGTGGCGCCGGGGCTGCTGGCCCATCTCTCCGCGGCGCTCGGCGAAGACATCGCCGCCGGGGACCTGCTGGCCTGGACGCTGGCCGTGGCCGAGGCTTCGCCGACGGGATGCCGGGTGCCGCTGACATCCGACGCGGGGGTCTGGGCGCGGGGCACGGAGCTGGGGCGCCGTCTGCTGGCGCTGGAGGCACGCGGTGACGGTGCGCGGCCGAAGCTTCCCGGCGGGCGGCGGCCTTACGTGCGGGCACCGCTCCCCGCCCGCCCCGCGGAGGTCTCGTACGACGCCGACGAGGAGGCCCTGTGCGTGGACGCGGGCCGCATCTCGCCCGTGCCGCGGGAGGCGTGGGACTTCGAGGTGAGCGGGGTGCGGGTCCTGGAGCTGTGGTTCGAGCGGCGCATGGCCGCCGGTGAGGCGGGCTCCCTGGAGGCGATCCGTCCCGTGGAGTGGCCGCAGGCGTGGACGTCCGAGTTGCTGGAGCTGATCACGGTGCTGGCGCTTCTCGCGGAACTCCGGCCGCTGCGGGTGGAGTTGACGGCGGGGATCGGCTCCCGCGTCACGGCGGCGGCGCTGCGTCGTGCGGGGGTGCTTCCCGTGCCGGATGCCGCGCGGCGCCCCGCATCGGTGCTCGATCACCACGAGGAGGGCCCCGGCGGCCAGTTCGCCCTCCTCTGAGCCGGGTGACCCCGTCCTCCGGTCCGGTGAGGTGGCGCTCCGCTGGGGTGGGCCGTCGCCATTCTGCGGCTCCGTCGTGGCCGAGCGCGCCGTTCCCCGCGCCCCTTCGGGGCGCTTCGCCCGGCCCGCGGCTCACCCGACCGCGCGCCCTAGCGCTCCGCTGGGGTGGGCCGTCGCCTTTCCGCGGCTCCGTCGTGGCTGAGCGCGCCGTTCCCCGCGCCCCTTTGGGGCACTTCGCCCGAACCGTGGCTCATGCGCCCTAGCGCCCCGCCGGAGTAGGCCGTCGCCATTCCGCGGCTCCGTCTCGGCTGAGCGCGCCGTTCCCCGCGCCCCTTTGGGGCGCTCCGCCTGAGCCGAGCAGTGCCACCAGGCCGGCGGCCTGTAGCAGGGCGAGTGTGGCGATTCCGGTTCGGAAGCCGGGGGCGCCCCCGCCGGCCAGGCCGTACGCGAGCGCCGCGATGGCGGGGCCGATGGTGAAGCCGAGGGTGCGGAAGGTGTTGCCGACGCCGCCGCTTGTGCCCACCAGGTCGGGCGGTGCGGCGGCCAGGATCGAGGCGTTCACCGGCGTGCCGAACAGTGCCTGCCCCACGCCGATCAGGGCGAGCCGCCAGCCGATGTCGAGCAGCCCGGCACCGGGACCGAGCGTCAGCATGCTCAACAGGCCGCCGATGACCAGGAGCAGCCCCGCCGCCCCCAGGAACCTGCCGGGCAACCGGTCGGCGAGCTGACCGCTGAGCGGCGAGCAGAGGGCCACGGCGCCGATGAAGAAGACCATCGCGAGGCCGGTCATGGCGGCGCTCCCGTGCAGGACGTCGGCTACGTAGAACGGCAGCAGGAAGTAGGAGAGCCCCACGAACGTGCCGGTCAGCAGGAGCGAGAGGACCGGAAGGCCGATGGCCCTGCGCCGCAGGAGCCCGATCACCGGGCGCGCCGAGCGCAGCCGCGTCCACCACAGCGCGAGCGCGGCAGCGGAGAACCCGAACAGCGCGGCCACGATCGGCTGTTGGGCCTCGATCCGGTCGAAGGCCACCAAGAGCGCGGTCACCGAGCCGCCCAGGACCAGGCCGTCGCCCACCAGGGACCGGTCGGGCCGGGTGAGCCCGCCGCCGGTGGAGGGGATGTAGCGCGCGCCCAGCCAGATCACCACGATCAGGACCGGGATCTTCATCAGCATCACCGGCCGCCAGCCGTACGCGTCCGCGACGAAGCCGCCGAGGGACGAGCCGCCCATCGAACCGATCGGCATGATCGTGGCGATGTAGCCCATCGCGCGGCCCCGCTGCTCGGGCCGTACGACCGCGGCGACCACCGGCAGGTAGACCGCCACGGCCAGGGCGCCCGCGACGCCCTGCAGGACACGGGCGGCGAGCAGCACGGGGAGGTTCGGCGCGGCGGCCGCGAGGATGCTGGTGAGCCCGATCGCGGGGACGGAGAAGAGGAACACGGCACGGAGGTCGACCCGGTCCGTCCACCGCCCGGCGGGGATCGCCAGGGCCGCCGTCGGCAGGGCGTAGGCGAGGAGGACCCACTGGGTCGCGGAGGTTCCGACGTCGAGGTCGGCGCCGATCGCGGGCAGCGTCACGGAGGAGAGGCTCAGCTCCAGGGTGACCATCAGCATGGCGAGGGCCATGACGGCGACCGGCGTCCAGCGGGTCTTCGTGAGGGCGGTCTCGGCGGGGGGCGTGGTGTCACAGGTCGCGTGCGTCATGGGGTCGACGCTAGGAACAGGGGCCTGTGCGCCGCCTCTGTCGTACGACTGGGAATGACCGGGAATGACCGGGTGCCCGCACCCCGGTCACCACCCCGGTCGGTACCCGGTCATCGCCCCGTCATGATCCCGGTCGCACGACAGAGGCCCCGAGCCTCGGTCGCTCCCTAGCTTTCTCGGTGTCGGCACGTCGTCGGCAGCACCCGCGAGGGCCGCTTCGCGCCGACCGTCCGCGACGGCAAGGCGGCCCGCGCCTACACGGCGTAGCCATGCGCGCCCCTCATCCTCGTGCGACGAAAGGGAGTTGACCATGCGAGCGATCCGACTGCACGCCTTCGGCGGGCCCGAGAACCTGCGGTACGAGGAGGTCTCGGACCCCGTGCCGGGCCCCGGCCAGGTCCGTGTCGCCGTCGAGGCCGCGGGCGTCCACCTCCTCGACACCGCGCTCCAGAAGGGAGCCGCGGACGAACTCCCCTTCCCGATCCCCGAGTTGCCGATGACGCCGGGCCGAGAGGTGGCAGGTGTCGTCGACGCGCTGGGCGAGGGAGTGGACAAGGAGTGGCTCGGCCGGCGGGTGGTGACGCATCTGGGCCTGGTCAACGCGGGCTACGCGGAGCTGGCCGTGCGCGAGACGGACGCCCTGTTCCCGCTGCCCGACACGCTCTCGTACGAGGCCGCTGTCGCCATGGTCGGCACCGGCCGGATGGCGTTGGGCATCCTGCATGTCGCCGCGCTCGAACCGGACGACGTGGCCCTGGTGACGGCCGCCGCGGGCGGTATCGGCACGCTCCTCGTGCAGGCCGCGCGGAACGCGGGCGTGACCGTGGTGGGCGCGGCGGGCGGCCCGGAGAAGACCGCGCGGGTGCGGGACATGGGCGCGGACGTGGCCGTCGACTACGACGAGCCCGACTGGGCGGAGCAGGTGCGCGCGGCGCTGGGGGGCCGCGAGGTGAGCGTCGCCTTCGACAGCGTGGGCGGCGACGCGGGGCGCGCCGCGCTCGAACTCCTGGGCTTCGGCGGCCGGTTCGTGATGTACGGCTGGTCGTCGGGCGCGCCCACGGAGCTGGGCACCAAGGACCTCCAGAGCAAGCTCCTGACGGCGACGTACGCCCTGGGTCCGCGGATCGCACGCGTTCCCGGGGGCCTGCGAGGCCTCCAGGAGCGGGCACTGGAGGAGGCGGCGCGCGGCACGCTCGTACCTGCGGTGACGACGTTCCCGCTGCGGGACGCGGGGGCGGCGCATGCGGCGCTGCTGGGGCGGGAGACGGTCGGCAAGGTGGTCCTGAAGCCATGACCACACGACCTGCTTCAACGACGATGCGCGCCGCCGCGTTCTCGGCCCACGGCCCTGCGGATGTGCTGCGCCCGGTGGATCTGCCGGTCCCCGAGCCCGGGCCCGGCGAGGTCCGTGTGCGGATACGGGCGGCCGGTGTGATGCCGTTCGACATCGGGCTGCGGGAAGGCGTGATCAGGCCGCCGGGGGCGGTGTTCCCCGTCGTGCCGGGCAATGAGTTCGCGGGGACGGTGGACGTGCTCGGCTCCGGGGTCACGGGCTTCGGCCCCGGCGACCCGGTGCTGGGGTTCTCCCTCCTCGGTTCGTACGCGCAGTACGTCGTGGTCCCGGAAGAGAATCTGGTCGCCAAGCCGGACGAGATGGAGTGGGCGGTGGCGGGCGGCTTCTCGGGGAACGCGCAAGGCGCCCACATGGCGCTGAGCGCGATGCGGGTGGGCCCCGGCGACACCGTCCTGATCAACGCGGCGGCGGGCGGACTCGGCACGCTGGCCGTGCAGTTGGCGAGGGCCTGGGGTGCGACGACGGTCATCGGCACGGCGAGCGAGCCCCATCACGGCCATCTGCGGTCACTGGGCGCGATCCCGGTGACGTACGGCGAAGGCCTGGAGGAGCGGGTGCGCGCGATCGCGCCGGAGGGCGTGGACGCGGCGCTCGACGGCGCGGGGGCACAAGCGCTGCGCACGTCGGCGGCGGTGGCCAAGCACCCCGACCGGGTCATCACGATGGTCGCCACGGAGGAGGCCCGCCGCCTGGGCCTGCCCGAACTCACCGGCACGAGAACGGCGTCCCGCCTCGCGGAGATGACCGGCCTGTACGCGAAGGGCACGCTGCGGGTGCACATCCGTGCCCGGTACGCGCTGGAGCGGGCGGCGGACGCGCAGCGGGAGGTGGAGCGGGGGCATGGGCGGGGCAAGGTGGTCCTGACGGGCCTCGCGGCCCCCTGACCGTGTCCCGCCGCGCTCGCGCCGCGGTCGCTTCGGTCGCTGTGCTCACTGCGGTCGCCGCGGTCAGCCGATCGGCGCGGTGCGGCGGGAACGGGTCAGGGCCCGGCCCCCGAGGGCCATGGCGATCAGCCCCAACGGGATGGCCGCGATGGCTCCGACGAGCCCGTTGCCGGTACCGGGACCACCACTGGAGGTGGCCAGGTGGAGCACCGCGAGGCCCGTGCCCGCCAGCCCCAGCGCCAAGGCCGACATGGCTCCGGTGCGTGCGTTGCCGATGCGGACGCGGCCGACGGCGCGGGGCAGGGCCAGCCAGCCGATGGCCAGGCCGACCAGCGCCACACCGAGGGCCAGATTGGCCCCGGTCCGGCCGTCGCCGATGATTCCGCCCTCGGCGGCCACCACCAAGGCTTCAGTTGTCGCCCTCATGCCACTCTCCATCTCTCGTGTCGCGTTTCAAGTCGCGAGGTTGCGAAGTTGCGAAGTTGCGATGCGACTTGAGCATGTCTGCCGACCGCACCGCCGGTCGTCCCCCGTGCGCAGACACTCTGTGCTGCCGCCGATGCCGCAGGGCGACTACTGCGACCGCGGCAGGCGCGGCGCGGATACCGCGGGCGTGGTAGGCGCCCGCTCGTCCACGAGCGGGACTCGTCCGCGGCGGGCATCCGGCTAGGGTGCGCGCATGGACAAAGGACGGTTTCGTGTCCCGGCCGGCGTCAGAGACTGGACGATCGCCCTCGGCGTCACAGCGCTGCTGCTGGGCAGCGGGGTGTCAGGGGAACACCCCGACACGGATCCCGACCTGCTCGGCCATGCGCTGCTGGCGGCCGGCGGCCTGGCGTTGGCCGCGCGCAGGCGGGCTCCGCTGGTCGTCCTTGCCGTCACCGCCCTGTGCGCGGTGGGTTACGAGGCGGCCGGTTTCGATGTGCTCGCCGTCTCGTACCTGGTCGCGGTGTACGGCGCGGTGCGGGCCGGGCACCGCGCCGTCACCGTGGCGGTGTCCGTGACCCTGCCGGCCGTTCTTCTCCTCACTGCCCTGATCTTCCACGAGGGGCCTGTGGGCGAGGCGTTGGCGCAGGCCCGGCACGTCCTCGAGATCGCCTGGTTGATCGCCGCGTTCGCCGCGGGGGAGGCGGTGCGGCAGGCCGAGCGGCGGGCGGACGAGGCCGAGCGCACCCGGGAGGAGACCGCGCGGCGGCGTGCGGACGAGGAACGGCTGCACATCGCGCGGGAGTTGCACGATTCGCTCACCCACCAGATCTCGATCATCAAGGTGCAGTCCGAGGTCGCCGTCCATGTGGCCCGCAGGCGGGGCGAATCGGTGCCGCAGGCCCTGCTGGCGATCCAGGAGGCCGGCCGTGAGGCCACCCGGGAACTGCGCGCCACCCTGGAAGCGCTGCGCGACGACGACACCGCCCCGCCCCGCGGGCTCGATCACATCCCGGAGCTGGTGGAGCGGGCGGGCCGGACCGGCCTTGAGACCACGCTGACGATAGAAGGACAGCGGTCCGACGTGCCGGCCGCGGTGGGCCGCACCGCCTACCGGATCGTCCAGGAGGCGCTGACCAACACCGCCCGGCACGCCTCCGCCACGACCGCGTCGGTCCGCATCGACTACCGGGCCGACTCGCTTGCCGTCCAAGTCGACGACGACGGCGAGGCCACCCCGCGGAAGGCGCCGACGCCCGGCCTGGGGCTGCTCGGCATGCGCGAACGCGTCACGGACCTCGGCGGCAGGCTGCGCGCCGAGGCGCGCGGCGAGCGCGGCTTCACCGTCCGGGCCGAGCTGCCCGTTGAGCGGGCGTCGTGATCCGCGTCCTGCTGGTCGACGACCAGCCGCTCATCCGCAGCGGGTTCCGCGCGCTCCTCGACCTCGAGGACGACATCGAGGTGGTGGCCGAGGCCGGTGACGGCGAGGAGGGGCTTGCGCTCGTCAGGCAGCACCTGCCCGACGTCGTTCTGATCGACATCCAGATGCCTGTCGTCGACGGCATCGAGGCCACCCGGCGGATCGCCGTGGACCCGGCCCTGGCCGGGGTGCGCGTGGTCATCCTGACCAACTACGGGATGGACGAGTACGTCCTGGACGGGCTGCGCGCCGGCGCCGCCGGATTCCTGGTGAAGGACATCGTGCCGGAAGACCTGCTGCACGCCGTACGTGTCGCCGCGCGCGGTGACGCCCTGCTCGCGCCGTCCATCACCCGCAAACTGATCGACCGGTACGTCTCCCAGCCGCTCCCCGCCGACGTCGGCGCCGGACTGGAGGAGCTGACGGGCCGCGAACGCGAGGCGGTCGCGCTGGTCGCCCAGGGCCTGTCCAACGACCAGATCGCCGACCGCATGGTGATCAGCCCGCTGACCGCGAAGACCCACGTGAACCGGGCCATGACCAAGCTGCACGCCCGCGACCGCGCCCAACTCGTGATCCTCGCCTACGAGTCCGGCCTGGTCGTCCCGCGCGATTCCTGACGTCCACCGGCCGGGTGACCCGCCCGTTAGGGTCAAGGCATGCTCTACGGACGCGGCAGCGAAACCGCTCGGCTTGACGGACTGCTGGCCCGGGCCCGGCAGGGCCACAGCGCCGCCCTCGTCGTACGGGGGGAGGCAGGCATCGGCAAGTCCGGGCTGCTCGACCACGCCGCCGTGCAGGCCACGAGCCACCGCATGCGCCTGCTCCGGGCAACCGGCGTCGAGGCCGAGGGCGAACTCCCCTTCGCCGGACTGCACTTGCTCCTGCACCGCGTGACCGACCGGATCGACGACCTGCCGGAACCGCAGGCCAAGGCGTTGCGCGCCGCGCTCGGTCTCGCGCCGAGCGCGCGGGCCGACCGCTTCCTCATCGGCCTCGCCGTGCTGACGCTCCTGGCGGACCTCGCCGAGGAGGGCTCCCTCCTCTGCCTCGTCGACGACGCCCAATGGCTCGACCCGGCCTCCGCGGACGCACTCCTCTTCGCCGCGCGGCGCCTCGCCGCCGAAGGCGTCGTCATGGTGTTCGCGGCCCGCGACACGCACGCACCGCCCTTCCCCGCCCAGGGCCTGCCCGAGCTGCGGCTCACCGGGATCGACGACGAGGCCGCGGGCGAGCTCCTCGCCGAACACGCGGGCGATCTGCCCCGCTACGTACGCGAGCAGATCCGCGGCGAGTCGGGCGGCAACCCGCTCGCCCTGCGGGAGCTGCCCGCGGCCCAGCGCGAGGGCCACATACCCGCCTACGGCTACCACTTGAGCTCGCTGCCCAGCCACTCCCGCCTCCTGCGGACCTTCGCGGACCGGATCTCCGCGCTGCCCCGGGCCACCCGGTCGCTGCTCGTGGTCGCGGCGGCGGAAGGCACCGGCGATCTGACCGTGACGGTGACCGCGGCGGGCAAGCTCGGCGCCACCGTCACCGACCTGGAGCCCGCCGAGCGCAAGGAGCTGCTCAGTCTGGACGGCGGGCGCCTCGCCTTCCGGCACCCCCTGATCCGCGCCGCCGCCTACCAGAGCGCCCCGGTCGGCGACCGCATCGCCGCCCACCGCGCACTGGCCGACGCCCTGCCCTGCGTGGGCAACATCGACCGCCGCGCCTGGCATCTGGCGGCCGCGACCACGGAGCCCGACGAGTACGTCGCGGGCATCCTGGAGCAGACCGCCGAGCACGCCAGGGCTCGCGGCGGCTACGCGGCC
>NZ_BAAAUG010000016.1:44459-46164 GCF_039533825.1 Streptomyces rectiviolaceus | reverse complement strand
CCCCTCCCCCCCCACCGGGCGCCGAGCCTGCGCCGGGCGCTCATGGGCTGCCGAGCCGGTAGCCGACGCCGTGCACGGTGTGCACGAGGCGTGACTCGCCGCCCGACTCCAGCTTGCGGCGCAGGTAACCGACGTACACGGCAAGGGAGTTGGAGTCGGGCCCGAAGTCGCGGCCCCAGACCGACTGCTGGATGAGCTCGCGCGGAAGGACCTGCCCCGCGTTGCGCAGGAGCAGTTCGAGCAGGGCGAACTCGGTGCGGCTGAACTCGACCGCGCGGTGGCCGCGGCGGCCGGTGCGGGTCGCGGGGTCCAGGACGAGATCGGCGTACGCGAGGTCGTCGCCGTCGGCGGCGGGCTGCTCCGGGGCCGCACGCCGCAGCAGGGCGCGGACCCGGGCGACGAGCTCGTCGAGGGCGAAGGGCTTCACCAGGTAGTCGTCCGCGCCCGCGTCGAGGCCGTCGACGCGTTCGCTGACGGAGCCGAGGGCGGTGAGGACGAGGACCGGGGTGCGGTCGCCCGCGGCGCGCAGTTGGCGGCATACGGCGAGGCCGTCCAGGACCGGCATCATCACGTCCAGGACCAGGAGGTCGGGTTCCCAGCGGGCGACGGCGCTGAGCGCGCGCTGCCCGTCGGGGGCGCCGCGGACCAGGTGGCCCTCGATCGTGAGGGCGTCCTCCACCGCTGCGCGGACTTCGGGGTCGTCGTCGACTACGAGGACCTTGGCGGCGGGGGGTGCGCTCATGCTGGGCCTGTCGCACTGGACGCCTGGTTCATCTGTGCCCGGCAGCGGTGGGCACAACGGGGGCGGCTTTTTGGAGATCTCATGGACCCAAGGTGCCAAACGCGGCTCTTAAAACCCTCTTAGACCTGCGCGTGATGCTCCATTGCCATGCGAACACCCGATTTGCGATCTCCCGAGACAGGCGCCCCGGCCAACGGGCGTGCCCCTCTCTCCGTCGTCATCGGCGCGGGCGGCACCGGTGGACACATCTATCCAGGGCTCGCCCTCGCCGACGCCCTGCGGCGGGCCGCGCCGGGCGCGGTCGTCTCCTTCGTCGGTACGGAACGGGGGCTCGAGACCCGCCTGATACCGGACGCCGGATACCGCCTCCACACCGTCGACATGATTCCGTTCGACCCGTCGCTCGGCGCCAAGCGGTTTCTCCTGCCCGCCGCCCTGGTGAAGTCCGGCGCCCAGTGCCGGGCGATCCTGCGGGCACAGGGCGCGCAGGTCGCCGTCGGGATGGGCGGCTACCCCAGCGCTCCCGTCATCGTCGGCGCCAGGATGGCCGGTCTTCCGAGCCTCATCCACGAGTCCAACGCCGTCCCCGGCCGCGCCAACCGTTTCGCGGCCCGCCTCACCCCGAACATCGCGGTCGCCTTCGACCGCAGCCGGGAGCATCTGCCGGGCGGTGACCGGGCGTACACCACCGGGATGCCCATCGCGGCGCCGCTCGCCGCGCTCGACCGGGGGGCGCTGCGGGCCGAGGCCCGCCGGGAGTTCGGCGTGCCGCACGCGGCCCGGATGCTGCTCTTCAACGGCGGCAGCCTCGGCGCGGCCCGTCTTACCGAGGCGGCCGTGGGGCTCGCGGCGCGCTGGCGGCACCGCGCCGACGTACGGCTGCTGATCAAGACGGGGCCCGCGGCGCTCGACGAGACGCGGCGGCGGCTCGTGGCGGCGGGCGGCGATGTGGTCGCCAAGGCC
>NZ_BAAAUG010000016.1:0-44419 GCF_039533825.1 Streptomyces rectiviolaceus | reverse complement strand
GCGTACGCCGCCGCCGACCTGGTCGTCTGCCGCGCCGGTTCGGCGACCGTCGCCGAACTCGCCGCCACCGGGGTCCCCGCCGTCCTCGTCCCCTACCCGCACGCGCCCGGCGACCACCAGACCCACAACGCGCGAGTCCTCTCCGACGCGGGCGCGGGCCTATTGCTGCCCGACGGCGAGACGACGGCGGCCCGGCTCGCGGAGCTCGTCGGTCCGCTGCTGGCCGATCCTGCGCGGCTCGCCGCGATGAGCGGGGCGGCCGATCCGGGCCCGCATGCGCGGGCCGCCGACCTGCTCGCCGAGCGGGTCATCCAACTCACCTCCCACACCACGCACTTGGAGTACGCATGAGCAGCAACGGCACCCTCGACGCCCCCTTCGGCTGGGCGGGGCGCACCGTCCTCGTCACCGGGGCCGAGGGCTTCATCGGCTCGACGCTCGTCGACCTGCTCCTGGAACAGGGCGCGAAGGTCCGCGCCTTCGTGCACTACAAGCCGTACGCGGACAAGGGGCACCTCGCGCATCTGATCGGGGACCCGCGGGTCGAGATGCTCGCGGGCGACGTCCGCGACGCGGGGCGCGTGATGGACGCGGTCGCGGGCTGCGACACGGTCTTCCACCTGGCCGCGCTGATCGGGATCCCGTACTCGTACGACTCCCCGGGGGCGTACGTCCAGACGAACGTCGTCGGCACGGAGAACGTGGCGGAGGCGTGCCGGCGGCATTCCGTGCGGCGGCTCGTCCACACGTCCACGAGCGAGGTGTACGGGACGGCGCTGACCGCCCCCATCTCGGAGGAGCACCCGCTCCAGCCCCAGTCCCCGTACTCCGCCTCGAAGATCGGCGCCGACATGATGGCGCTGTCGCACTGGCACGCCTTCGAGCTGCCGGTGACGGTGGTGCGCCCGTTCAACACCTACGGTCCGCGGCAGTCGGCCCGCGCGGTGATCCCCACGATCCTGGCCCAACTGCACTCCGGCGCACGGGAGATCAAGCTGGGCTCGCTCACGCCCACGCGGGACTTCACGTACGTGACGGACACCGCGCGCGGCTTCATGGCGCTCGCGGAGTGCGAGGCGGCCATCGGGCATGCGGTGAACCTCGGGGTGGGCCAGGAGATTTCGATCGGTGACCTGGCGGAGGCGCTGATCGTGGCGTCCGGCCGCGAGGCGGAGGTGGTCGTCGACCCGTCCCGTCTCCGTCCCTCCGGCAGCGAGGTCCAGCGGCTGCTCTCGGACAACTCCCGGGCCAGGGAGTGGGCGGGCTGGACTCCGGAAGTCTCTTTGCCGGAGGGTTTGAAGCGGACGTCGGCGTGGGTCGCGGAGAACCTCCGCCTGTTCGCGCCCGAGCGCTACCAGGTCTGAGCCGCGGCTGCCGCAAGACCGCCAAGGAGGAGCAACGTAAAGCGGCGGGCCCAGTCCTCGTCGACCGGTTCCGCCGAGACCAGGGCGCGGTGGACCACCGCGCCGGCGATCACGTCGAAGATGAGGTCGGCGGTCAGTCCGGCGGCGGTGGGGTCGGGCTCCGGGGGGAGTTCACCCCGCTCCTGCGCCCGCTTGCGCCCCGCGAGGACAAGACGCTTCTGGCGGTCCACGATCGACGTACGGATCCGCTCCCGCAGCGGCTCGTCCGACGTGGACTCGGCCACCACCGCCATCAGCGCGGTCTTCGTCTCGGGGCGGCCGAGCAGCGCGGCGAACTGGAGCACCACACCCTCGATGTCCGCCGCCAGGCTGCCGCGGTCCGGCAGCTCCAGCTCGTCGAACAGCTCCGCCACCGCGTCCACGACCAGCTCGCTCTTGCCCGCCCAGCGCCGGTACAGGGTCGTCTTGGCGACGCCCGCGCGTGTGGCCACGTCGCCGAGGGTCAGCTTGGACCAGCCCAGTTCGACCAGGGCCTGGCGGGTCGACTCCAGGATCGCGGCGTCCGCCGCGGCGTTGCGGGGGCGGCCGCCGGTGCGGGCGGGAGGGGGGATGCGGCTCTGCATCCCGTGACCATACCGGCCAGTACGGAACAGGTCGGAGCGGCGGCCGAGTGAGGCAGATCACCGAAGTTCGCGCAGGCCCGCCGCCCACACGACAGTGATCGGCAGTTACGCTACGACTCGTAGCGAAAGAGACGTGGGCGGGACGAACGGCAACTCCTCGGCGCCCACGCTCGATCGCTCGGCGACAACCACAGTGACACCAGAGCGACACCACAGCGGCAAGCACTGGCACGGGGTGGGGACCCCGCGCCGACAACCATCGGTCCTCCTCGGGACCTTGGAGCCACGGCCGTCCACGGCCCCGCAATCCGGCGGGGGGCTACGGACGGGCGCGGTTCCCGCACGGCTTGGGGGAGGATGTACTCATGCAGCCACGGAACATGTCCATGAGCGGAGTCGTCGACCTCGCCGCCGTGAAGGCGGCCCAGGAGGCCAAGGCGAAGGCGGAGCAGGCGCGCGCCGAAGCGGCCAGGCAGGGCGGGGGCACTGCCCCCGGCGTCTCCCCGTCGAGTCTCGTCATCGACGTCGACGAGGCCGGTTTCGAGCGCGAGGTCCTGCAGCGCTCCACCGAAGTGCCCGTCGTCATCGACTTCTGGGCCGAGTGGTGCGAGCCCTGCAAGCAGCTGAGCCCGCTGCTCGAAGGCCTCGCGCGGGAGTACAACGGCCGCTTCGTCCTCGCCAAGATCGACGTAGACGCCAATCAGATGCTGATGCAGCAGTTCGGGGTCCAGGGGATCCCGGCTGTCTTCGCGGTGGTGGCCGGGCAGGCCCTGCCGCTCTTCCAGGGCGCGGCCCCGGTGGAGCAGATCCGCCAGACCCTGGATCAGCTGATCCAGGTCGGCGAGGAGCGCTTCGGCCTGACCGGCATCACCGTCGACCCGGACGCCGAGGGCGGGGAGCAGCAGCAGGAGGCCCCCGTCGCCGAGGTGCCCGCCGGTCCCTACGACGCCCTGCTCGAAGCCGCCGTCCAGGCGCTGGACGCGGGCGACTTGGGCGGCGCCGTCCAGGCGTACCGCAACGTACTGAGCGACGACCCGGGCAACACGGAGGCCAAGCTCGGCCTCGCGCAGGCCGAACTGCTGCAGCGCGTCCAGGATCTGGACCCGCAGCAGGTCCGCAAGGACGCCGCCGAGCGTCCCGCGGACGTGCCCGCGCAGATCGCCGCCGCCGACCTGGATCTGGTGGGCGGTCATGTCGAGGACGCCTTCGGCCGGCTCATCGAGGCGGTCCGGCGCACGGCGGGCGAGGACCGGGACGCCGCGCGGGTGCGGCTGCTCGAACTCCTCGAGGTGGTGGGCTCGGACGACCCGCGGGTGACCGCGGCGCGCACGCAGCTCGCGCGGGTACTTTTCTGACACAGCCGTTCGGACCTTCGCGCCGGGCTGTTCGACCCTTCGCGAGCCGTTCGCTGACCAGTCGCTAAACGCTGGGGCTTGTGATGCCCGAGTGAAAAAATCGCTTCCAAGGCGTCACGGTGGCCGCGCTTTACCAAATCTTGGTAAACGCGGCCACTGTTACTTGGAGTAAGCCCAGGCCAGTCTTCTGTCCTGTTGTGCCCTTCAACATCCCGGTCTGTTCCTGGCCATGGGCACACCGTCTGTGGCCGACCGATACCGCGCGGTCGTGGTTCGGTTATCGCGCCGTTACTAGCCAGTAACGAACCCCCTTGTGCGGGGGGCGAGAATGCACCACGATCGGCGACGCTCGGTCCAATAACCCGCAGCCCGAAAGCCAGTCGGGAGCGGGCTTTCTGGGTCCCCACCGAGCAGGCCGGAGGCACCCCGTCGCCGGCCTTGGACAGGGGGGTCTCTGCCATCCGGCAGGGCCTGTCCGGCAGGTTGTGCGTGTCGCGTGCGACCAGTGGTTGTCGCTCGGGGGTGATCTCCCGAGGACGTAGCGCTTCTCCCATCCCTGCCCGACTGAGCCGCCCGAACGGGACCAGTCAGGGCCGGAGATGTACGTCCGAGAAGGAGGAAAGTCATGGAGTCCGTGGCTCGTGGCGGAACCAGATGGAAGCGGTTCGCCGTAGTCATGGTGCCGAGCGTCGCGGCGACTGCCGCGATAGGCGTGGCCCTTTCGCAGGGTGCACTCGCGGCATCGTTCAGTGTGTCCGGTCAGCAGTTCAAGGTGACTGCCGACCAGCTCGACGGTACGGGTTTCGTCCAGTACGGGGCGCTTGACAGCGGCAAGTCGGGTAACCACCCGGTCGCCGTCGTCGGCCTCAACTCGGCCAAGATCACCAACCTGTGTCAGTCCGTCGTCGTTCCGGTCCCCGTCTTCGGCGATGTGTCGATGACCCTCAAGGCCGGCGGCAAGGGCGGCCCCAGGGTCGAGGCGAAGAAGCTCTACATCGACGCCGATGACCTGAAGGCCGACGCGACGTTCACCAACGTCGACATCGGCGTCTCGGTCGACCAGACCACCAAGGGCCCCGGCCCGGCGAAGGGCGACAAGTACGCCCCGGACTCGTTCGCGCAGCAGGCTGACAAGGTGCGGTTCACCGACGTCAAGCAGCGCGCGTGGGCGACCACCGCCGGCACCTTCAAGCTCTCTGGTCTGGCCATGTCGGTCAAGAAGGGCAAGCACGAGTGCTACTGAGGCAATTGATGCCTTGACAGCGGTACTTGTTGCATAAAACGGCAGGGCGCGGGGGCGCGACGGATCTTGACCTCAAACCGTCCCCGTGCCCGAATCCGCAGGACACAGAACCAACGCCATTCCCCGAGGAGCTGTACGACATGAGCGCCGAAGCGCAAGTGGGACTGGGCGACAAGCTCGGTCGGATGCGCCAATCGTTCCGAGGGTGGCGCGGTCAGCGCCCGTTCTGGGGTGGACTGCTGACGCTGCTCGGCGGCATCCCGATCATGTACTTCCCGTACGCGAACCTCACGATCGGCACGATGACGATCCGGATGGCGACGACCGCCGGTGCCGGTTCGCTGATCATCGGCGTCCTGCTTGTGGTGCTCGGCCTGACCATGTGGTTCCAGCCGCATTCCCGGATCTTCGCGGGTGTCGCGGCGATTCTGCTCGCTCTGGTCTCTCTGGTGGTCTCCAACTTCGGTGGCTTCGTCATCGGCTTCCTGCTCGCTCTGCTCGGCGGTGCCCTCGGCATCTCCTGGGCGGCGGCCAAGCCCGTGAAGGAATCCGCGAAGGGACGGGCCGAAAGGTCCGACGACGGGGCGCCGGAGCCCGCGGCCGCGGGGGCCGCGAACGGGGTGAGCGGCACTACGGACGATCTGTCAGGAACGAGCCCGGACAACGGGACGAACGGGAGGCACCGTGCCGGCTGACGAGGTGCACCATGCGGACTCCGCGGGGGAGCCCCGCGCGAGATCCGGGCCGCGCCACGCGGCACCCAGAAAGCCGCTCCTCACCCGCCTGCATGTGCCGGCGGGCAAGGCGATAGCCATCGCGGCCATGCCGACCGCCGTCCTCATGGGCATGGGACTGACCCCCCAGCTCGCGCAGGCGAAGCCGCTGCCGAAGAACCCCTTCCAGGACGGCCCGTGTGTCACGGCGCCGGACGATGCGTCCGAGGCCACCGAGAAGGAAGCCGACAAGGCTGCCGAGGAGAAGGCGGCCAAGGAGAAGGCCGAGGAGGCCGCCAAGGACGCCGCTAAGAAGGACGAGGCCGCCGAGCCGACGCCTTCGCCCTCCGCTGGTGACAAGGCGGGCTCGGACTCCGAGAGCTCCGACAGCTCCGACAAGGACGAGCCGACTCCGTCGCCTTCTGCCTCCGATGACAAGGACGACAAGGCCGAGGAGCCCGCTCCGGAGCCCTCCGAGACCAAGAACCCGCTGGACCCGCTGGGTGTCGGTCCCGCGCTCGAGGACCTCTTCACGCCCGACGAGAAGGAGTCCGCGAGCCCGACGCCGACGCCCTCGGCCTCCGAGGACACGGCAAAGGACGCGGCGAAGGACACGGTCGACGACGTCACCAAGCCCGTCGAGGACACCGTCGACGGGGTCAAGGACGGCGTCAAGGACGGTGCCGACAAGGCCGAGGACACGGTCGACAAGGCCAAGGAAGAGGCCGAGAAGGCCGCTGACGAGGCTGCCGACAAGGCCAAGGCCAAGGAAGAGGCCGAGGACCCGCTGGCGCCGGACGAGAACGGCAAGAAGCCGTTCCCGTGCGTCGTCGAGAAGAAGGTCGACGGAAAGGCCGAGCAGACGCCCGCGCCGATCCCAAACCAGCCGTGGAACCTGGAAGCCAGCTCCTTGACGCTCAAGGGCGCGGACTACCAGGGCGTCGTGAACCTGACGATGCCCAACGGCAAGAGCAAGCAGGCCTTGAAGTACGTCGTCCAGAACACGGACATCGGCGACCTGCACCAGATCGTCGACGGCCCGGCCGGCAAGAAGTACCACGTGCAGGCCGAGAAGGGCTCCACCTCCACGATCCGTGGCGGGGAGACGACGATGTACACCGAGTCGATCTCCGGCAAGCTCTTCGGCCTGATCCCGATCACGTTCGACCCGGAGCACCCCCCGCCCCTGAACATCCCGCTGATCTACTTCACGGACGTGAAGGTGAAGCAGGCAGGGCAGTTCGGCGGCAACCTGCACGTCCCCGGTCTGAGCCAGACGATCACCGATTGATCCTCGTACGATCACCGGCCGGTCCCCAAGTCCCCACCGGGAGCCGCAAAAGCGCTGAGGGCGCCCCCTGAATGCAGGGGGCGCCCTCAGTGTCGTACGGAGGAACCTCAGTCGCGGCCGACGCCGCCGAGGTGGTGCACCCGGACCATGTTGGTGGTGCCGGGGACGCCGGGGGGCGAACCGGCCGTGATGATCACGGTGTCGCCGTCGTTGAAGCGGTTCAGCTTGACCAGCTCGGCGTCGACGAGGTCGACCATCGCGTCGGTGTTGTCGACGTGCGGCACGACGTAGGAGTCCACGCCCCAGCTCAGGGTGAGCTGGTTGCGGGTGGCCTGGTCGGTGGTGAAGGCCAGGATCGGCTGGGCCGCGCGGTAGCGGGACAGACGGCGGGCCGTGTCACCGGACTGCGTGAAGGCGATCAGCGCCTCGCCGCCCAGGAAGTCCGCGATCTCGCACGCGGCTCGGGCCACCGAACCACCCTGCGTACGCGGCTTCTTGCCGGGCACGAGCGGCTGCAGGCCCTTGGCGAGCAGCTCCTCCTCGGCCGCCATGACGATCTTCGACATCGTCTTGACGGTCTCGATCGGGTACGCGCCCACGGACGACTCGGCGGACAGCATGACCGCGTCCGCGCCGTCCAGGATCGCGTTGGCGACGTCGGACGCCTCGGCGCGCGTGGGGCGCGAGTTGGTGATCATCGACTCCATCATCTGGGTCGCGACGATCACCGGCTTGGCGTTGCGGCGGCACATCTCCACGAGGCGCTTCTGCACCATCGGGACCTTCTCGAGCGGGTACTCGACGGCCAGGTCGCCACGGGCGACCATGACGGCGTCGAAGGCCGCGACGACGCCCTCCATGTTGGCGACGGCCTGCGGCTTCTCCACCTTGGCGATGACGGGGACCCGGCGGCCCTCCTCGTCCATCACCTTGTGGACGTCCTTGACGTCGCCGGCGTCGCGCACGAAGGACAGGGCGACCATGTCGCAGCCCATCTTCAGGGCGAAGCGCAGGTCCTCGATGTCCTTCTCGGAGAGCGCGGGCACGTTCACGGCCGCACCGGGCAGGTTGATGCCCTTGTGGTCGGAGATGACACCACCCTCGACGACGATCGTCTTCACCTGCGGGCCGCTCACCTCGACGACACGCAGCTCGACGTTGCCGTCGTTGATCAGGACCTGGTCGCCCTTGGAGACGTCACCCGGCAGGCCCTTGTAGGTGGTGCCGCAGATGGACTTGTCGCCCGGGACATCCTCGGTGGTGATGGTGAACTCGTCACCGCGCACCAGCTCGACGGGTCCCTCGGCGAAGGTCTCCAGACGGATCTTCGGGCCCTGCAGGTCGGCGAGGACGCCGACGGCACGACCGGTCTTGTCGGCAGCGGCACGGACGCGGTCGTACCGCCCCTGGTGCTCGGCGTGCGTGCCGTGGCTGAAGTTGAAGCGGGCCACATTCATGCCGGCCTCGATCAGCGAGACGAGCTGCTCTTCGGAGTCGACGGCGGGGCCCAGCGTGCAGACGATTTTGGAACGGCGCATGGGGGCGATCCTATCGGTTTGTTTCGCTTCGGAATATTCCGTCTGGTGGAATCTACAAATGGGCGGAAGTGCGCTCAGGCGTTGCGGTGATGAATTCTGATGAATTGCCGATGAATTGGGTTATGACGGGGTCCCGACCGGTGCTACCAGTGCGTAGGTCTGCCGCGCGATCTCCAGCTCCTCGTCGGTGGGGACGACGGCGACCGCGACCCGCGCGTACTCCGGCGAGATGAGCCGAGCCTCGTCGGAACGTACAGCGTTGAGCTCTCCGTCGACCGCGAGCCCCAGCTCCTCGAGACCCGCGACGGCAGCCTCCCGCACCGGCGCCGCGTTCTCACCGACCCCCGCCGTGAACGCGATGGCGTCCACCCGGCCGAGCACCGCGTAATAGGCGCCGATGTATTTCTTCAGACGGTGGATGTAGATGTCGAAGGCGAGCGCGGCGGCCTCGTCGCCCCCGTCGATGCGGCGCCGGATCTCCCGCATGTCGTTGTCGCCGCAGAGACCGACCAGACCGCTCTTCTTGTTGAGCAGGGTGTCGACCTCGTCGATCGACATCCCGCCGACGCGGGCCAGGTGGAAGACGACCGCCGGGTCCACGTCACCGGAACGGGTACCCATCACGAGCCCCTCAAGCGGCGTGAGCCCCATCGAAGTCTCCACGCACCTGCCGCCCCGCACGGCGCTCGCGGAGGCGCCGTTGCCCAGGTGCAGCACGATGACGTTCACGTCCTGCGGCTCCTTGCCGAGCAGCTTGGCGGTCTCCCTCGACACGTACGCGTGCGACGTCCCGTGGAAGCCGTAGCGCCGCACGCGGTGCTGGTCGGCGGTGGCCACGTCGATCGCGTAGCGCGCCGCCGACTCCGGCATCGTCGTGTGGAACGCCGTGTCGAAGACGGCGACCTGGGGGAGGTCGGGGCGCAGCGCCTGGGCGGTGCGGATGCCGGTGATGTTGGCCGGGTTGTGCAGCGGCGCCACCGGGACGAGCCGCTGGATCTCCGCGAGCACCTCGTCCGTGATCACCGTCGGCGCGGTGAACTTCAGGCCGCCGTGCACCACGCGGTGGCCGATCGCGGCCAGCTCGGGGGAGTCGAGGCCGAGCCCGTCGGCGGTCAGCTCGGCGGAGACCGCCTTCAGGGCGGCCTCGTGGTCGGCGATCGGCTCCTCGCGCTCACGCTCGTCGCCGCCCGTCAGCGGGGTGTGCTTGAGCCGCGAGGTCTCCTCGCCGATGCGCTCGACCAGGCCGACCGCGAGACGCGAGCTGTCGCGCATGTCGAGCAGTTGGTACTTCACCGACGAGG
This sequence comes from Streptomyces rectiviolaceus, assembly GCF_039533825.1. Classification (NCBI taxonomy): domain Bacteria; kingdom Bacillati; phylum Actinomycetota; class Actinomycetes; order Kitasatosporales; family Streptomycetaceae; genus Streptomyces; species Streptomyces rectiviolaceus. The sequence goes on along the minus strand of NZ_BAAAUG010000016.1, from coordinate 34,991 downwards.
AGCCGGAGTTGAGGACGAGGACGCGGGTGGCGGTCACGGGTGCGGCGCTTTCTGTAGATGTCATGCGGAGGTAGCGGGGCGGCCCTGGGCCTGGATCGCGGTGATGACGACGGTGTTGACGATGTCCTGGACCAGGGCGCCGCGGGACAGGTCGTTCACCGGCTTGCGCAGGCCCTGCAGGACCGGGCCGACGGCGATGGCGCCGGCCGAGCGCTGGACGGCCTTGTACGTGTTGTTGCCGGTGTTCAGGTCCGGGAAGATCAGCACGCTCGCCTGGCCTGCGACCTCCGATTCCGGCAGCTTCGTCGCCGCGACCGAGGGCTCCACGGCGGCGTCGTACTGGATCGGCCCCTCGACCTTCAGGTCGCTCCGGCTCGCGCGCACCAGCTCGGTGGCCTCGCGCACCTTGTCGACGTCGGCGCCCGAACCCGACGTGCCCGTCGAGTACGACAGCATCGCGATCCGCGGCTCCACGCCGAACTGCTCGGCGGTGGCCGCCGCCTGGACCGCGATGTCGGCGAGCTGCTCGGCGTTCGGGTCCGGGTTCACGGCGCAGTCCCCGTAGACAAGAACCTTGTCGGCGAGGCACATGAAGAAGACGGAGCTGACGATCGAGGCGTCGGGCTTGGTCTTGATGATCTCGAAGGCGGGCCGGATGGTGGCGGCCGTGGAATGAACAGAACCCGAGACCATCCCGTCGGCGAACCCTTCCTGCACCATCAGGGTGCCGAAGTAGTTCACGTCCGCGACGACGTCGTACGCGAGCTCGACGGTGACGCCCTTGTGGGCGCGCAGCTCCGCGTACTTGGCGGCGAAGGCGTCCCGCAGCTCGGAGGTCTGCGGGTCGATGACCTGCGAGTCGGCGAGGTCGATGCCGAGGTCCGCGGCCTTCTTGCGGATCTGCTCGACGGGCCCGAGCAGCGTCAGATCACAGACACTCCGCCGCAGAAGCACATCGGCGGCGCGCAGGACGCGCTCCTCGGTGCCTTCGGGCAGGACGACGCGGCGCTTGTCGGAGCGGGCCTGCTCCAGGAGCTTGTGCTCGAACATCATCGGCGTGACGCGGTCGCTGCTGGGGGCCTGTACGCGGCTGAGCAGCCCGGCGGTGTCGACGTAGCGCTCGAAGAGCCCGAGGGCGGTCTCCGCCTTGCGGGGCGTGGCGGCGTTCAACTTCCCCTCCAGGGCGAAGAGTTCGCCCGCGGTGGGGAAGGAGCCGCCGGAGACGGCGATGACCGGGGTGCCAGGCGCGAGGCGGTCGGCGAGCTTCAGGATCGCCTCGCCGGGCTGCTCGTTGAGGGTGAGCAGGACGCCCGCGATGGGCGGCGTACCGGCGCTGTGCGCGGCGAGCGAGCCCACGACCAGGTCGGCGCGGTCGCCGGGGGTGACCACGAGGCAGCCAGGGGTCAGGGCGTTCAGGAAGTTCGGGAGCATCGCGCCGCCGAAGACGAAGTCGAGCGCGTCACGGGCCAGGCCCGCGTCGTCGCCGAGCACGACGCGGCCGCCGAGCGCGTGGGTGATCTGGGCGACCGTGGGGGCGGCGAGGGCGGGCTCGTCCGGCAGCACGTAGCTGGGCACGGGGAGGCCGGCCGCGAGGCCGTCGTGGATCTCGGCGCGGTCGGCGGGCGCCACCCGGTTGGTGACCATCGCGAGGACGTCGCAGCCCAGGCTCTCGTAGGCGCGGTAGGCGTTGCGCGTCTCGGCGCTGACGGACTCGGCGGTCTGGTTCTGGCCGCCGACGACGGCTATCACCGAGGCGCCGAACTCATTGGCGAGGCGGGCGTTGAGGGCGAGCTCGTCCGGCAGCTGGGTGGCGGCGAAGTCGGTGCCGAGCACGAGGACGACCTCGTAGTCCCTGGCCACCCGGTGAAAACGGTCGACGAGCTGGGAGACCAGCTCGTCGGTGCCCTGCTCGGCCTGGATCGCGGAGGCCTCGTGGTAGTCCATCCCGTACCCGGATGCGGCGTCCTGCGCGAGCCGGTAGCGGGCGCGGAGAAGATCGAAGAGGCGATCCGGCCCGTCATGGACGAGCGGCCTGAAGACCCCCACCCGGTCGACCTGACGGGTCAGGAGTTCCATGACTCCCAGCTCGATGACCTGGCGGCCGTCGCCCCGGTCGATCCCGGTCACGTACACGCTGCGCGTCACGCGTGCTCTCCCCTTCTTCGCTGCGGTGTCCGTTGCGTAGCTCAGGGCCGGACAAATGACCCGATATGGTTGCCGTGCCCTCTTGACAATACCTCTGCGGCTGGCTAAGTCGCCCGCCGGACGAAAGGCCTCGTACCGGGGGCCCAAGGGCCTTCTCCCCAGGAATGGGCCGAGCAGCCGTGAGCGGGGGCGCTTGGTGCGACGCTTGATGTGTGAGCGGCGACGGGTTCGCGGCCATGGAACAATCAGACCGGCTCACACGCATCAACAGCGAGCAGGAGACACAGCACGATGCGCATCGGAATTCTCACCGCAGGCGGCGACTGCCCCGGCCTCAACGCAGTGATCCGGTCGGTCGTGCACCGAGCCGTCACGCACTACGGCGACGAGGTCATCGGCTTCGAGGACGGCTACGCGGGCCTGCTCGACGGCCGCTACCGCTCCCTCGGCCTCAACGAGGTCAGCGGCATCCTGGCCCGTGGCGGAACGATTCTCGGCTCATCGCGCCTGGAGCGCGACCGCTTCCGGGCGGCCTGCGAGGACGCGCCCGCGCTCGCCAAGGAGATCGGCTTCGACGTCCTGATCCCGATCGGCGGCGAAGGCACGCTCACGGCCGCCAAGATGCTGTCGGACGCGGGCCTGTCGGTGGTAGGGGTCCCCAAGACGATCGACAACGACATCTCGTCGACCGACCGCACCTTCGGCTTCGACACGGCGGTGGGCGTGGCCACGGAGGCGATGGACCGCCTCAAGACGACGGCCGAGTCCCACCAGCGCGTGATGGTGGTCGAGGTCATGGGCCGGCACGCGGGCTGGATCGCCCTGGAGTCCGGCATGGCGGGCGGCGCCCACGGCATCTGCCTCCCCGAGCGCCCCTTCGACCCCGCTGACCTGGTCAAACTGGTCGAGGAGCGATTCTCGCGCGGCAAGAAGTTCGCGGTGATCTGCGTGGCCGAGGGCGCACACCCGCAGGACGGCACCATGGATTACAACGTGGGCGCGATCGACCGGTTCGGCCACGAGCGTTTCCAGGGCATCGGCACGGCACTCGCGTACGAACTGGAGACCCGCCTCGGCAAGGAGGCCAAGCCGGTCATCCTGGGCCACGTCCAGCGCGGCGGCACCCCGACGGCGTACGACCGCGTCCTCGCCACCCGCTTCGGCTGGCACGCGGTGGAGGCGGCGCACCGCGAGGACTTCGGCCGCATGACGGCGCTGCGGGGCACGGACATCACGATGGTGCCGCTCGCGGAGGCGGTCACCGAGCTGAAGACGGTGCCGAAGGACCGGATGGACGAGGCGGAGTCGGTCTTCTAGCTTCTAGCTTCTAGCGGCTTTCGGCGGGCCGGGGGCTGCGGGGGCTGTCATCCCCCGGCGGGGGCCGTCATCCCCCGACGCCCCCCGCCCCCGTCCCCCGGACCTGAGTCCAGAAGTGCTCAAGGATCTTGTCCAGGAAGTCCTGCCCGGCACTCCCCGAGGCATCGGCTCCGGCACCGCCGCCCCAGCTCAGCGTCCGCACCATGCGCGACTGGTAGTCGGCGTGCAACTGCTGAAGCACATCCTCAAGATGCCGCTTCCGCACGGGCAGCACCTTGCTGACGGGCCGGACATACCCCTGCCAGCGGGTGGTCACGGCGCTGCGCAGCAGCTCGGCGAGGTCGTCGGCGCGCCCGGTGACGGTGATGAAATCGGGAAGAGGCAGCTGAAGCACCTCGGCGAGGGCGGCGGACTGCCGGTCGTTGCCGCGCCAGGTATTGGTCTCCTCCATGTGCAGATAGGCCTGAATCTCCACTCCGGAGCCCCGAGCCACGTCCTCGGGCGCGAGCCCCTGGGTGAGCCGGTGCTCGCGCAAGGTGGTCGCGGCGCCCATGAGCTCCCCCGGCGAGCACCACAAGGTGCCCGCCAGGGCGGTGAGTTCCCCGGAGGTCGGCGCGGCGAGCCCCCGCTCCCAGGCGGCGATGGTCTCGGGGGTGATGTAGGTGAGCCCATAGCTCGCCCGCATCCCGTAGGCGACATGCCCGTGCGCCATCCCGAGCGCCTCCCGAAGACGCCGGGCGGCGGGGAAGTTGAACGGGGGCGTCGGCTGATGCGGCGGTTGGCTCGGTTGCACGGGCACACGGTATGGGGGTGAGGCGCTGGCGACTACGGTGTGTTCATACGAGGTTGCGGATTGGTGCGAAGCTACGGGGGGCTGGGGGCGCCCAGAGTTGCGTCCAGCGCGTGCCCGTACTCCCGGAAGAGCGCCCGCGCGTCGGGCCGCCAGCTTGTCGGTGACTACTAGCGCCCACGAAAAGGGGCGTACCAATCCCTGGGCAGGTCCTGGATCTTGTCGATCTCTGATAGTTCATCATTGATGATCCTGAAGGATGTGTATGTGGCCGGGTAATATTCCGGAGACATTGCATGCTCACGAGTGATTACCAACAACTGCGCACTGGGTGAGCCTGTGAAGTGGATGGTCGAGACGAACCCGATGGCGTCGTCACGAAATACGTCCACCTGCCCCTCACTCCTACTGTTACGCAGAGTGAGTCGCCATACTGTCTTCCAGGACCCGCTGTCCTGTCTTTCGAAAGTGCCCCACTCCGTCTTACGCAAGTCGGACGCGGAGTATGACTCAGGGTTTCTGTCCTGACCGTCTGAAATCATGGCGTAATTGGTCCCAACCATTGGGTGTTTCTATTGATTGTTTCAAAGGCGTCCGGGTGAAAGATTATCTCGCTCGGAACGCCTTCACGGACTTCTCTGATCGTCACGTGACCTGCCTGTACAAGCCGGTGGACTGCTCAAGGCGATCGCTGTGCCCGCGATGATGGCCGTGAGGGCCGTGGCCCGCCCTACGGTTGGCATTGCGCCGCCCCTCGTGTGGAAATGATCTGGGATGTCTGCCATGCGCCGTCCCCGTTCTTGACCAACTGCGTGTTGTAGCCGACGTAGCTTTTCTTGGTCACCGGCGTTTTGTTGATCTTGTTGGTCTTCTTCTTCTTGCTGAAGCCCTTTCCTTCGTCCGCGCAGAAGGAGAGCGTGGCGGTGTTCTTGTCCTTGAGCGTTACCTGACGGTCGTAGTAGCGCACTGTCCCCGTGAGGGTGAGACCGGCGTCCTTGAACTCCTCGATCCAAGTCGCCGCGGCCTCAAGAGCCTTGCCGGTGTTGTAGTAGCCGACGGCCTTGCTCTGTGGGTCGGTTCCCGTGATGGCGGCATTCACGGCACGCATGCGCTCCGCGTTGTCGGCGAGTACCGCCTTCTTCACGGCGTCCCCGGTGCGGGGCGACTCGAACGTCATGGTCAGGTCCGCCGGGAGCTTGATCTCAGGGCGGTTGGAGTCCCCTGACGGGCTCGCGCTCGGCGATGTCGACTTCTCGCCGCCCTCCTGCTCCGCTCCAGCGATCTTGTCGTTGTCCTTGGACTCGTCGTCGCCGCTCCCGCAGGAAGTCAGCAGCAGAGCCGCGGACGCGGTGAGGGCGACCGTCGCGAGACGGAGAGGGCGGTTCACTGACGGCTCCTGGTGAGGGTGAGAGTTGGCGCGAGTTAAGCACGCTAGTGGGAGCTGATCCGTGGCACCAGAGAGATATCTGCTGAGTAATGGGGCGTGTGGGGCCTATCCCGGTGAATCCGGGCAACGCTTCAATTCCACGGCTCGTGTGCCGGTTTGTGCTTGCGCCACGTGCTGGCTCGTGGCTGGCGGCCAGGCGCAGCATGGAGTGCAAGGGTCACGTCGCCCTTTCACCCTTTCTGGAAGCCAGTCGGACGTAGGGAGTGGAGTGCTCATGGGGATGGAGCGGAAAGACATGGACCTTGAGGGCTATATGGAGCGGGCGCGGAACGGGCCCTGTTTTATCTGTGCGTTCCTTGCCGGGGACCCCGGCTATGCGCATCACACCATCCACGAGGACGACGATCACGTCGCGTTTCTCGATCGGTGGCCCACCCTTCCCGGCAAGGTTCTCGTCGTGCCGAAAGCCCATGTCGAGCACGTCGTCCGTGATCTGGACGCGGCGGCGTACGCGCGGCTCATGCTCTTTGTGCGGGAGGTCGCCCTCGCCGTCGAGCACGTCTTTGAAGACTCCGAGCGGACCTATCTGTACTCCCTCGGGAGCCAGGAAGGGAACAGTCACCTCCACTGGCACATCGCCGCCCTGCCGCCCGGAGTCCCGTACGAGGAGCAGCAGTTCCATGTCCTGATGACCGAGAACGGTGTACTGGACGTGGAGCCGGATGACATGGCCGACATCGCCGCGCGGCTCCGCGCCGCCATCGGGCGGTAGAGCGTGTGCGGTAGAGCGCCGCTACTGCCGGGTGGGCTCGAACTTCTTGTCCACCTTGCCGATTTCGGTCCAGCGGCCGTCCCCGCGGCTGTCGAACCACACGGGGCGCCCGCGAGCGGAACGGCGCTTCTCGAAGGAGACCTCGTCGAGGACCCCGTTGACGGAGACACCCTGGATCTCGCGGTCCAGGGTGTGGCGCAGTGAGGTGGCCGAGGTGGCCGAGCCTTCGGCGGGGAGTTTCTTGAGTGCGGTGGCCAGGGCCAGGGCGCCGTCGTACAGCTCCTGGTTGCCGCGTGCGGGGAGGTTCTCGTCGGGTTCGCCGGAGTAGTTGCGGGTTCGCACCACGCCGTCGGGGACGGCCTTGTCCGTCTTCTCTGTCGTCGCTCGCTCCTTCGAGTCCTCGCAGACGCCCTCGGGACCGCTCTGGGTCAGCAGGGGCCCCTTGAAGCCGTCGGCCCTCAGCTTCTTGGCCCACACGCCCGCGCTCGAGCCGCTGGGTACGACCACCGCGTCCGCCCCCGCCTTCTCGACCAGTGCCGGGATCTGTGACGTCTTCACCTCGTCGGGCCGGACGTCCAGCGCCTCGGCGGGCACGCCGGCCCTGCGCAGCGCGGTGCCGATGCCGTCCTCGCGGTCCGTCCAGATCTTGTCCTCCGCCACGAACACCCTGCGCGCCTTGGTCCGCGTCAGTAGGTACTCGGCCATCGCCTCGCCCTGCCGCGCCTCGTCGGCCGGGATCGCGAACGCCCCCTCGGCGTGGGCTACTTCGGAGCATGTGCTGATCTCCGGCAGGAACGCCTCGTCCGTGTCGTGCACCCAGGCGAAGTCGACGGTGTCACCGATGACGGCGAGCATGTCCGGGTGCTCGGCAAGGAGCTTTCGGGAGGTCGTGTCCGGGTCGGCGGACACGGGGACGATCCGGAAGCGGCTGCTGCTCTTGGCGCCGAGCGTCTCGGAGAAGGCCGACTCTACGGTGCGCTTCTGCTGCGTCGTGAACTGTTTGTACTCCGACTTCTCGTACGTGTCTCCGGCTCCGTCCGAGCGCTCGGCGCCGACGTGGGTGTAGCTGTGCGCGACGCCGATCGTGTAGACGGTCGGCGCGTCCTTGGCGTCGGACGCGGACGCGGACTCGGTGTCGGGTGCGGCGAGGGAACGTACGCCGAGGCCCGTCGGGATGCCGACCGCCAGGACGAGGGCCGCGGATATCAACAGGCGCTTGCGTGGGCGGCGTTGGGGGCCGCGCGCGTCCGGGGGTGTGGGCTCTTTGCGGATGGTCGGCGAGTGGGGTGACTGGGGTCGGGCGTCCTCGGCAGGGGAGTCCGGGGCGGGGACGGAGTCCTGTACGTCCGGCGCCGCGCCGCTGTCGTACGCGGATGCGTCAGCCTTTGCCTCAGCCCTTGTCTCAGCCTTCGTCTCCTGCGCTCCCGCCGCCAGGATCCGCTCCAGCGTCGTCGCGGCGTCCGTCGGCCGGTCGGCGGGGTCCTTGGCCAGGAGGTCCAGCACGAGGCGCTCCACCGGGGCCGTCACCTCCGCCCGTGCCCGCGAAGGCCGCAGCGGTGCGTCGTTGACGTGGTTGTACATCACGCCGGCCGCCGTGCCGGTGAACGGCGGTCTGCCGACGAGGAGTTCGTAGAGGACGCAGCCGAGCGCGTACAGGTCGGTGCGCCCGTCGCCCGGCTCCTGGCGGAACCGCTCCGGTGCCAGGTACGGCACGCTGCCGAACGGCAGCTGCCCGGTCCGGGTGAGGCGGGAGTCGCCCGCGGCGCGCTCCATGAACGTCGCGATGCCGAAGTCGACGACCTTGGCGGCGCCGTCCTGCGCGATCATGACGTTGCCGGGCTTGATGTCGCGGTGCACGATGCCCGCCGAGTGTGCCGTGTCCAGGGCGCGGCAGATGTCCGCCGCCCAGCGCAGCGCGTCCGCCACCGGGACCCGGACGCTTTCGCGCAGCACTTGGTCGAGCGAGCGCCCTTGCACGAGGGCCATCACCAGGTACGGGGTGCTGTCGTCCGTGCCGTGGTCGTGGACGGCGACGATGTGCGGGCTGTCCAGCGAGGCCGCCGCGCGCGCCTCCTGCCGGAACCTGGCCAGGAGCTCATCCTGGTCGTCCACAGCACCCGCCGCACCCGCACCCGCAGGGCCCGGCACCAGCAGCTTCACCGCCACCTCGCGGTCCAGGCTCCGGTCTCGGGCCCGCCAGACCTGCCCCATGCCACCGGAACCGATCGGCGCCAGCAACTCGTACCGACCGTTCAGCAACCGCCCGCGCACGGCGTTCCCCCTTCGACGCCGATGATCCTAACCATGGCCGTCCGGCGCCCGTTCGCCCGTCCGCCCCTGGGCCCCTAGGCCTCCGGGCCCTGGGCCTCCCGGCCCCCTGGGTAGATTCCCCTCATGGACGAAATGGCCCTGCTCAAGCGTTCCGGCGGCCCTGTCACCCGTGGTCGGCTCGCGCGTGAGCTCCGGGACCTCGGGCTCCGCGCCGGTGACATCGTGATGTTCCATACCGAGATGTCGGCGATCGGGTATGTGGCGGGCGGTCCGCCGACCGTCATCGGTGCCCTGCGCGATGTCGTCGGGGAGCGCGGCACCCTCATGGTCACCTGCGGTTGGAACGACGCCCCGCCCTACGACCTCACCGACTGGCCGCAGGCCTGGCAGGACGCCGTGCGTGCGCAGCACCCCGCGTACGACCCCGTTCTCAGCGAGGCGGACCACGCCTACGGGCGACTCCCCGAGGCTCTTCGCCGCTGGCCGGGGGCCGTTCGCAGCCGTCATCCCGACGCCGGGTTCGCGGCGCTCGGCCCCGCCGCCGCCGCGCTGATGGCCGACCATCCCTGGGACGACCCGCACGGGCCCGACAGTCCGCTGGCGCACCTGGTCGCCATGGGTGGGCGGGTCCTCCTGCTGGGTGCCCCGCTGGACTCCCTCACGCTGCTGCACCACGCGGAGGCGCTCGCCGACGCGCCCGGCAAGCGGTTCGTGGAGTACGAGCAGCCGATCACCGTGGAGGGGGAGCGGGTCTGGCGGCGCTTCCGCGACATCGACTCGTCGGACGGTGCCTTCGACTACTCCTCCGTGGTGCCGGAAGGGCGGTGGCCGTTCGAGGTCATCGCCCGGGACATGCTCGCGGCCGGGTTCGGCGACGAAGGGACGGTCGGGGCCGCCAGGAGCCATCTCTTCGAGGCCCGGGAGGTGGCGAGCTTCGGCGTCGCCTGGATCGAGGAGAAGCTCGCCGGGGTCAGCCCTTGACCGCACCCCCCAGCGCGAAGCCCCCGCCCAGGCGGCGCGAGATCAGTACGTACAGCAGAATCACCGGCGTCGAGTAGATGATCGAGAACGCCGCCAACTGGCCATAGATCACCGTCCCCTTGTTGCCGAAGAAGTCATTGATGCTCACCGACGCGGGCATCTGCTCCGGCGTGAGCAGGAGCATGAACGGGACGAAGAAGTTGCCCCACATCATCACGAAGGAGAAGACCGTCACCACCGCCACCCCCGGGCCCATCAGGGGGAGCACGATCCTCAGCAGGGACTGGAACGGCGACGCGCCGTCCGTCCACGCCGCCTCCTCCAGCTCCTTCGGGACCCCGTCCATGAAGTTCTTCATCAGCCAGATGGCGAACGGGAGTTGGGAGGCCGCGAAGAAGAAGATCGTGCCCTGCATCGTGTCGATCAGGTCGACCTGGACGAACAGCGCGTACACCGGGACCATGATCGCCGTGATCGGCAGGCTCGTAGCGAAGAGGATCGTCAGCATGAACGGGCGGTTCAGACGGGACTTGAAGCGCGAGAGCGGGTACGCGGCGAGCGCCGCGCAGACCACCGTCAGGATGGTGCCGCCGCCGCACAGCAGCAGGCTGTTGAGGAGGGGCGTGAAGGTGATCTCGGGGGTCAGGACCGCGTCGTAGTTGTCCAGGGTGATGCCGTCGGGCATCTTCACCTTGAGGTCGGCCTCGGTGTCGAGTGACGACAGGATCACCCAGACCAGTGGCAGGACGAACGCGGCGGCGACCACGAGCAGCCCCGCGTCCGCCGCGAGACGGCGGCCGGTGCGGCGTGAACTCAGGCTCCGGGCAGGTGACTTGGCCGTGCGGACGGTGTTCGCGGACACTCAGACCTCCGTGCGGAGCAGGCGCATGTAGACGAGGGAGAAGAGTGAGCCGACGACCAGGAGCAGAAGCGCCACCGCCGTGCCGTAGCCGATCATGCTCTTCTGGAAGGCCTGTTCGTACATGAACAGGGGGAGGGTCTGGCTGCGGTTTCCCGGGCCGCCTCGCGTCATCACCCAGATCAGGCCGAAGACGGAGAGGGTCTGGAGGGTGTTCAGCATGAGGTTCGTGCCGATGGAGCGGCGGATCATCGGGAGCGTGATGTGCCACATGCGGCGCCAGCCGCCCGCGCCGTCCACCTCGGCCGCCTCGGTGATCTCCTTGGGGATCTCGTTCAGGGCCGCCGAGTAGACCAGCATCGAGAACGCCGTCCCCCGCCATACGTTGGCGAACGACACCGCCAGGATCGGCAGCGTGTACATCCAGTTCTGGGCCGGGAGATGGAGGAAGTCGAGCACCGCGTTCAACGTGCCCTCGCGGCGGAAGAACGCGTACAGGAGGAAGGCCGCCACCACCTCCGGAAGCACCCACGCCGTGATCACGATCGCCCCTGTGACCGTGCGGACCGGCTTGGAGGCGCGCTGCATCAGGGACGCGAGCGCCAGACCGATGGTGTTCTGCCCGATGAGCGACGACACGACCGTGAAGACCAGGGTCAGCCAGACCGCGTTGAGGAACGCCTCGTCGCCGAATGCCTTACGGAAGTTGTCGAACCCGACGAAGCTCGACTCCGCCTGGCCGGTGAGCTGGAGGTCGGTGAAGGCGATGTACGCGCAGTAGCCGATCGGTCCTGCCAGGAAGAGGAGCAGCAGGATCACCGCGGGGGAGACGGGCAGCGCGCGGGTCAGCGCCCGGCCCGTCAGCTTGCGGCGGGACGGTGGACGAGAGGAGGACGGGCCCGGCGCCGTCTTGATGATGTCGCCGGGCCCGGCGGGGGGTGCGGTGGTCACCTCGGGCACTCACTTCCCTTGCGTACGGACGACAACTACCGTGCGCCGGCGGTCACTTCTTGATGACCTTGCCTTCCGTCGCCGCGTCGACCTCTTCGTCGTAGCCCTTCGCCGCGTCGGCCACGGAACCGTCGCCCGTCGTGACCTTCTCCATGGCCTCCTGCACCGCGGTGGAGACCTTCGGGTATGCCGGGTAAGCGGGTCGGTAGTGCGTCGAGGGCACCAGGTCGGTGAAGAACTTCAGGCCGGGCTGCGCCTTGAGGTACGCGGGGTCGGCGGCGACGTCCTTGCGGACCGCGATGCCCGAGTTCGCCACGTACCACTTCTGGGCGTTGGCCTTGGTCTGCATCTGCTCGATGAACTTGAAGGCCAGATCCGGGTTGGACGCCTTGGACGGGATCGCCCAGGTCCAGCCGCCGGACATGCTCACCTTGCCGGGAGCCTCGCCGTTCTGGGTCGGCATGTGGGCAAGGCCCAGCTTCTTCGACCACTCGGGCCACTCGTGACCGGCGCCCTTGCCCCAGTCCTGCGGCAGCCAGGAGCCGTCGAGGTTGATGCCGAGCTTGTCCTCGGGGAGTAGTTCGCCGCGGACCCGGGTGGCGAAGTTCGGGTCGAGGGCGTCGGTGACGTCAGGGCCGAGCTTCTCCTTGTAGACCGTCTCGACGAACTCCAGGGAGTCCTTGAAGCCCTGGCTTCCCGTGACCCACTTCTTCGACTTCGGGTCGTACATGGGGTCCTGGCCCGTGCCGTACAGGAGCATCTCCATGCCCTGCATGGTGGCCGTCTCGCCCGCGGGCTTGCCGGTGTAGACGTTCAGGGGCGTGACACCCGGGACCTTCTTCTTGATGGTCCGCGCCGTCTCCAGGATGTCGTCCCACGACTTCGGCTGCCAGTTCGCGGGAAGCCCGGCCTTCTTGAAGATGCCCTTGCTGAACCAGAGCCCCCGGGTGTCGGTGCCGTCCGGGACGCCGTACGTCTTGCCGTCCGCCGCCTTCGCCGCCGACTTGGACGTACTGATGAACTGGTCCCAGTCCTTCCACTTGTCCAGGTAGGGATCGAGCGGCTTCAAGTACCCGCTGGCGATGTCCGAGTTGATGAGGAAGGTGTCCTCGTAGACCAGGTCGGGCGCGGTCTTCGGGGAGCGCATCATCTGCTGCAGCTTGGTGTAGTACTCGGAGTCCGGCGCCTTGATCGGCACCAGCTTCACCTTCTTGCCGGGGTTCTCCTCCTCGAACTGCTTCTTGATGTCCGCCAGATAGGTGTCCATGACCTTGATCTGGTTGTCCGTGGACTGCTTGAAGGAGACCCTCACGGTGTCCGGATCGTCGCCGGAGTCCCCGCCGCACGCGGTGAGGGTGCCGGCGGCGACCAGGGCGGTGGCGAGGAGCAGAGGGGTGGTGGGGCGCACGGGCACGACCTCCTACTGGCCGACGCGGCCGGGTTACCACGCAGGGCGCAACGCGGGGTTGCCCGGTGAACGTAAGGGCGGGCTCGGAGCAAGGTCAATGCCCGTGCGTCGCCCCTTGTCATCAACGTGACAACGTTGTTATTGGGATGCGGTGCCAGGGCGATACCAGGGCCTTACCGGGGTGTCCGAAGGCTGGTAACAGGCGTACGCGGGTGGTGACTTGGGGCGTCAGGTGGTCGACGTCAGCCAGCGGTACGCGTACTCGGGGCGGCCGACGTGGCCGTACTGCGGGGTGCGGGCGGCGCGGCCCGTGGTGACCAGGTGCTCCAGGTAGCGGCGCGCGGTGATGCGGGAGATGCCCACGGTCTCGGCGGCGACCGCGGCGGTGACCCCCTCGGGGGGCGCGTCGCGCAGGGTGCGGGTCACCCTCTCCAGGGTGGGGCCGCTGAGCCCTTTCGGGAGGGCGGCGGGGCTGGGCGCGCGCAGGGTGGCCAGGGCACGGTCCACCTCGTCCTGGCCGGTGGCCTCGCCCGCGGCGGTGCGGAACTCGGCGTAGCGGGTGAGGCGGTCGCGGAGGGTGGCGAAGGTGAAGGGCTTCAGTACGTACTGGACCACGCCGAGGGAGACGCCCTCGCGTACGACCGCGAGATCGCGGGCCGAGGTGACGGCGATGACGTCCGTGCGGTGGCCCGCGGCGCGCAGGGTGCGGGCGAGCTGGAGGCCGTGGCCGTCCGGGAGGTGGAGGTCAAGGAGGAGGAGATCCACTTCCGTACGGTCCAGGGCGCGTCGCGCCTCGGCGGCGCTGTGCGCCTTGCCCACGGCGTGGAAGCCGGGGATGCGGTTCACGTAGAGGACGTGGGCGTCGGCCGCCACGGGGTCGTCCTCGACGACCAGGACGCGGATCGTTTCAGTCACTTGGTGCCTCCGTCTGCTGCGTCCTGTGTACTGGACGCCTCGTCATCGGCACCCGGCATCGGGGGTCGTTCCCGGCGGCCGGGAGCGGCGGCAGCCGTCCGCAGGTGGACCTCGAACTCCGCGCCGCCCCCGGCCGCCTCCCGCACATCAAGTGTCCCCTCGTGCTTCGTCACCGTCTGGTGGACCAGGGCAAGGCCAAGGCCGCGCCCCGCCGTGGCCTTGGTCGACCAGCCGCGTTGGAAGACCGCCTCCGTGTGGGCCGGGTCCACCCCGGGGCCCGTGTCCGACACCCGCAGCGTCAGGCCCGCCTCGTCCGCGCGCGCCGTCACCGTCACGCGGGCCGATGGTGAGCCCTGGGCCGCGTCCACCGCATTGTCGATCAAGTTGCCAAGGACCGTCACGAGGTCGCGCGCGGGCAGGTCCGCGGGCAGCATGCCGTCGTCGATGCTGCTGTCGGGGGAGACGACGAGCTCCACGCCGTGCTCGTTCGCCTGGGCCGCCTTGCCCAGGAGCAGGGCCGCGAGGACCGGCTCGCTCACCGCGGCGACCACCTGGTCCGTCAGGGTCTGCGCCAGCTCGAGCTCGGCCGTGGCGAAGTCGACCGCCTCGTCGGCCCGGCCGAGCTCGATGAGGGAGACCACCGTGTGCAGACGGTTCGCCGCCTCGTGGGCCTGCGAGCGAAGGGCCCGCGTGAAGCCGCGCTCCGAGTCCAACTCGCCGGTCAGGGCCTGGAGTTCGGTGTGATCGCGCAACGTCACCACCGTGCCACGACGCTCGCCGCTCGACACGGGCGAGGTGTTCACCACGACCACCCGGTCCGCCGTCAGGTGCAGCTCGTCCACCCGCGGCTCGGCCGCGAGCAGCGCGCCCGTCAGCGGCGCGGGCAGGCCGAGCTCGGCGACGTTGTGGCCGACCAGGTCGCCCGAGACGCCGAGCAGCTCGCGCCCTCCGTCGTTGATGAGGGCGATGCGCCGCTGCCCGTCCAGCATCAGCAGCCCCTCACGCACCGCGTGCAGCGCCGCCTCGTGGTAGTCGTGCATGCGGCTCAGCTCGGCGGCGTTCATGCCGTGGGTGTGGCGGCGCAGGCGGGCGTTGATGACGTAGGTACCGAGTCCGCCGAGCGCGAGCGCGCCCGCCGCGACGCCGAGCAGGGCGAGCAGCTGGCCGCGCGCCTTCTGGCTGATCTCCTCGATGGTGATGCCCGCGCTGACCAGACCGGTGATGCTGCCGGAACCGTCGTCGGCCAGGATCGGGGTGACCACGCGCACGGAGGGGCCGAGCGTCCCCGTGTACGTCTCGGTGAAGGTCCTGCCGCGCAGGGCCTCCGCCCGGTGGCCGAGGAAGCGCTCGCCGATCTGCTCCTTGTCGGGGTGCGTCCAGCGGATGCCGTCCGGGTCCATGATCGTGACGAAGTCGACCCCGGTGTGGCGGTGCACATCCGTCGCGTACGGCTGGAGGGTCTTCGTCGGATCCTTGCCGAGCACGGCCTCACGTACCGAGGGAGAGTCCGCGACCGCCCGCGCCGCGGCCGTCGCCTGGCGGCGCGCGCCCTCCTCGGCCTGCTGCCGGTCGCTCAGGAACGTGAAGAGCGCACATCCGGCCACCACGACGGTGACCAGCACGATCTGCATCGCGAAGAGCTGCCCGGCGAGGCTGCGCGGCCGGGGCGGACGGGCGAGGGACATGGTGCAAGTCTGCCTCGCCGCATAAGTGCGAACTAAATGAACGTAAGGGTGACCGCCCTCACAGGGCGAGAGATAGTCACCGGGATTCGCCTGCCCAGGACGTGAGCCGCACGCACGGGCCGAACCCAGGACGTGAGCCGCACGCACTGGCCGAAAACGCCGACGTAGTCGTTCAAGGAGGGCCCATCGTGGCCGACACCACCGACACCACCGACAGCCAGGTGGCACCGGCGCCCGCTGCCAAACGGGACCGAACCCACTATCTGTACATCGCCGTCATCATCGCCGTCGTCCTCGGTATCGGTGTCGGCCTGCTCTTCCCGGACTTCGCCAAGGAGCTCAAGCCGGTCGGAACCGGCTTCGTGAACCTGATCAAGATGATGATCTCGCCCATCATCTTCTGCACGATCGTTCTGGGCGTCGGATCCGTCCGCAAGGCCGCCAAGGTCGGCAAGGTCGGCGGTCTCGCGCTCGGCTACTTCGTCGCGATGTCGGTCGTCGCGCTCGCCATCGGCCTGCTGGTCGGCAACATCCTGCACCCGGGCTCGGGCATGGACATCTCCGACTCCGAGAAGGGCGCGGGTCACGACGCGGCCGAAGAGGCGAGCAAGGGCCTCGTCGACTTCGCGCTCGGCATCATCCCGAAGACGCTCGTCTCCGCCTTCACCCAGGGCGAGGTGCTGCAGACGCTGCTCGTCGCGCTGCTCGTGGGCTTCGCGCTGCAGGCCATGGGCCGCTCCGGGGAGCCGATCCTGCGCGGCATCGGGCACATCCAGCGGCTGGTCTTCCGCGTGCTCGGCATGATCATGTGGGCCGCCCCGGTCGGCGCGTTCGGCGCGATGGCGGCGGTGGTCGGCGAAACCGGCACGGACGCCCTGAAGGCGCTTGCCACCATCATGATCGGGTTCTACGTCACCTGTGCGCTGTTCATCCTGATCGTGCTCGGCACGCTGCTGCGCCTGGTGACCGGCGTCAACCTCTTCAAGCTCCTGAAGTACCTGGGCCGCGAGTTCCTGCTGATCCTGTCCACCTCCTCGTCCGAGTCCGCCCTTCCGCGGCTCATCGCGAAGATGGAGCACCTGGGCGTCAGCCGCCCGGTCGTCGGCATCACCGTCCCGACGGGCTACTCCTTCAACCTCGACGGCACGATGATCTACCTGACCATGTCGTCGCTCTTCATCGCCGAGGCGATGGACCAGCCGCTCGGCATCGGCGAGCAGATCTCGCTGCTCCTGTTCATGATGATCGCGTCCAAGGGCGCTGCGGGCGTCTCGGGGTCCGGCATCGCGGTCCTGGCCAGTGGCCTGCAGTCGCACAAGCCGGGCCTGGTGGACGGCGTCGGCCTGATCATCGGCGTCGACCGCTTCATGAGCGAGGCCCGTGCCCTGACGAACTTCGCGGGCAACGCGGTGGCGACGCTCCTGATCGGCACGTGGACCAAGGAGGTCGACCGGGAGCGGGTCGGGCTCGTGCTCGCCGGGAAGCTCCCGTTCGACGAGAAGACGCTGCTCGACGACGGCGGTTCCGAGCGTGAGGACGACGGCGGTCCCGAGCGTGAGGACGTGGACCCGGACGCGGCGGACGCCGTTCCGTCGCAGCCGGTGAGCGTCGAGAAGAGCGTCGAGAAGAAGTCCCTGACGGCTTAGCCGTCGGTGGTCGCTCGGGTTGCCACCCTTCGGTCGGCGACCCTGGTCACCAGCTCGGTGGCCTGTGAGGCGGGCAGGCCCGCCGCGGTCAGAAACGTGATCGCGGTGGACCTGCCCGCCTTTTCCGCTGGTACGACGCCGTCGTTGACGGCCTCCATCACGGCGAACAGGATCCCTTCGAGTACGTACCCGAGCGCCCGCGTCGGCAGCGGCGACACGAACGTGCCGTCCTCCAGGCCGCGACGGAACATCTCCATGCCGGACTCATGGACGTGGCCGAGCCTTTCCCGGATGCCGCTCATCGTCACGCTCCGCTGGGCGAGGGACAGCAGCAGGCGGTAGCGGTCGGCGACGTCCCATACGGCGAGCAGGGAACTGGCCACCGCCTCCGCGGGGTCGTCGATGCCTTCGCGGCCCGCCGCGTGCGCGCTCTCCACCGCCGCGACGGCCCGCTCCACGATCGCCTCGATCAGCGCGTCACGGCTGGGGAAGTGTCCGTACACCGTCCGGCGCACCACGCCCGCGGCGCGCGCGATCTGGTCCATGGACGCGTCGGGGTCGCGCAGCAGCTCGGCGACGGCGACGTCGAGGATGCGGCGGCGGTTGGCGTCGGCTCTGACGCTGCTCGCTGGGCGGGGGTTCATGGCCCCATTCTGCCCACTCGCGGGCGCCTCCGTTCACCCGACTTGCACACGACTGTGCAACATCGTTATCTTGCACAGCAGTGTGTAGTTGCACAACGCTGTGTAGTTGCACGGATTTGCGCAAGATGGGATGGGTGGAATCGAGATGCCTCTGCTGATCAAGGAACCGGTCGAACGGATGGACCGTCCGTACGCCCGCCGCTGGTGGGCCCTCGGCGTGCTCTGCCTGAGTCTGCTGATCGCCGTGATGGCGAACACCGCGCTCACGGTGGCCGCGCCCGACATGACCATGGACCTCGGTCTGTCCAGCTCCGACCTGCAGTGGGTCATCGACGCCTACACCGTCCCGTACGCCGCTCTGATGCTGCTGCTCGGCGCGATCGGCGACAAGTACAGCCGCCGCGGCGCGCTGGTGCTCGGCCTGGTGATCATGTCCGTCGGCGCAGGGGCGGGCGCGATGGTGGACAGCTCGACGGCGGTCATCGTGGTCCGCGCGGTGATGGGCGTGGGCGCGGCGCTGATCATGCCCGCGACGCTTTCGCTGCTCGCGGCGACCTTCCCGCGCGCGGAGCGGGCCAAGGCGATCACCATCTGGGCGGCCACGTCCGGCATCGCGATCGCGGCGGGCCCGCTGATCGCGGGCGCGCTCCTTCGCGACAACGGCTGGCACTCGACGTTCCTGATCAACATCCCGGTGGCGGTGCTCGCGATCGTGGGCGCGTTCGTCCTCGTACCGCCTTCCAAGGCGGCACAGCACGGCCGGATCGACTACGTGGGCGGCCTGCTCTCGGTCGTCTGGGTGGGCTCCCTGATCTTCATGATCATCGACGGCCCGCACTTCGGATGGGGCGTGCGCGCTGTCTCCGCGGCGGTGGTGGCGGGCATAGGCCTGATCGCATTCATCATCTGGGAGCTGAAGCACCCGCGCCCGGTCCTCGACGTACGCAAGTTCACGCAGCGCGGTTTCGCGGGCTCGAACCTGGCAGTGGCGCTCTTCTTCCTCGCGGTGTTCGGCGCCTTCTACTACCTGACCCAGCACCTCCAGTTCGTACTCGACTACGACCCGCTGGAGACCGGCATCCGCATGCTGCCGCTTGCCGGCGCGGTGTTCGTGGGCTCGGCGGTCACCGGGATACTCGCGCCGCGCATCGGCGGCAAGATCATGGTGGTGGCGGGCATGGTCGGCGGCACGGTCGCGCTGGCCCTCCTCACCCAGATCGAGGCGGGCTCCACGTACGCGGACTTCGTGGCACCGCTGATCATCCTCGGCCTGTCGCTCGGCTTCGCGGTCTCGCCGTGCACGGACGTCATCATGGGCGCGTTCCCCGAGTCGGAACTCGGCGTGGGCGGCGCGGTGAACGACACCTCGCTGGAGCTGGGCGGTTCGCTGGGGATCGCGGTACTCGGCTCGGTCCTCGCGAATTCGTACTCGTCGAAGCTGGCCGAAGAGACATCGGGCAGCAAGCTTCCCGCCTCCGCGCTCGACACGGCTCAGGACTCGGTGGGCGCGGGCAACGGGGTGGCGCAGGGCATCGCCGAGCAGGCGCGAGCGCTCTCGGAGAAGGCGGCGGGGGCGTCCTCGCCCCAGGAGGCGGCACAGCTGAAGGCCCAGGCGCAGGAACTCGCCGGGGGCGCGCACCAGATGGCGGACGCGGTGCGCTCGGCGTTCTCCGACGCGGTGGCCCACACCAGCCTCGTCGGTGCGGTGATCCTGGGGGTGGGGACCGTGGCGGTTGCCGCGCTGCTGCCCCGGGCGGGGGCGCGCAAGGCTGCTTCGGGGGCGATCAGTGAGGGGGTTCGGGCTGGCGGGACTGACGGGGCCGACGGGGATCGGGCTGAGGGTGGAGCTGAGCGTGAGTCTGAGTACGTGGATGGGGGCCGCTGATACGGGAGTTCGCGGAGGGTGAGGCGAGCGCCACGCGGCGGGGACGTCCTCGGCTCGGTGACGGTGGGGTGGCGGGCCTGCGCTGTGAGCGCCCCGAGCTGGGGGCTTTGCTGCTCCGGCGGCTGAATCGGTTACCGGGGCCGCCCGGTTGTCCCGAGGTTGGCGGTTCCGGGCCGGGAGTCAAGGGCGCTCCTGCGTCGCGTCGGCTACGCCGATTCCGCTTCGCTCCACCCTTGACACCCGTCCCTCCACCACGCGAGGGAAGACGACCGGACGGCCCGAGGGGCGGGACTCTCGACCACTGCCGTGGGGTCGTTCGGCATTCTTGCCGGGTGCGGACTGGTTCGTCGGGGGTGGCCGCCAGGCAGCAGGGTGCGCGGTCGCTCCGGGGAGGGGCACCGGTCTCGTCAAGCGACTGCCGACCGGATCATCCAGGGTGACCGCCCTGGGATGGGGCGCGCGGCTGCTCCGGGGGTGGGTGCCGGTCTCGTCAAGCGGCTGCCGATCGGGCCTTCCGGGGTGACCGTCAGGGGTCTTGGCGCCGGGGCGGGGCTTTGCTGCTCCGGCGGTGGTGTTGGTGCCGGGGCCGCCCGGTTGTCCTGAGGTTGGCGGTTCCGGGCCGGGTGTAAAGGGCGCTCCGCTGCGCTACGCGTCGGCTGCGCCGATTGCGCTTCGCTTCACCCTTGACACCCGTCCCTCCACCGCGCGAGGGAAGACGACCGGACGGCCCAAGGGGCGGGACTCTCGACCACTGCCGTGGGGTTGTCGGGTCTGACTGCCGGGTGCGGACTAGTTCGTCGAGGTGGACCCGGGGGGCAGGGCGTGCGCGATGCGGTCCGGGGATGGGCGCCGGTCTCGTCAAGCGACTGCCGACCGGTTCGTCGGGGGTGGCCGTCCGGGGATGGGGTGCGCGGCTGCTCCGGGGAGGGGTGCGGGTCTCGTCATGCGGCTACCGGCCGGGTCTTTCGGGGTGGGCGTCACGGGGCCGGCCGTGCGCCAACGCCTGCTGCTGGGCGGAGGTTTCATCAAGCGGCTGCCGACTGGTTGGTTCTTCCGGTTGGCCGCCCGGGCAGGGCGTGTGAGCGCCGGTATCGGCAGTCCATGTCGACGGGAGGCGTCTGCCGTTCGCGGCCGGGCGGGGGGCGGTTCGCCGGTGGCTCGTAGAGCGGAATTGCAAGAGAGTCGCACGATGCCAGGCGTGGGGGGCGGTGTTGGTGAGACTTTTCTGCATCCGGGCTCGCGGGGCACCTACTTTGGCAAAGTTGTGTTCTGGCAGAAGGGGGGCGCGCGTGTTTCGCAATGCGCCTTCTCGGAATTAGGTGCCGGACCCCCCAGCCCCCCTCGGAGTCCGACGCACCCCAGCCACCAGCCGGGCAGGGGCGCTCCAGTCCCCAAGCCCTCCTCCTGCCGACTCCAACACCACCATCCGCCCATCTCCTCACACCGCATCCCCCCACACGCCCCGGCACTGGCCGACGAAACACCCCAGCGTTCCCGCTCCCTACTCCCGCTGCCGCTGCATGACGGGACACGCTCATCCTGCCGACCACGCACAATGGGCCGGTCGCCAGCCGCTTGACGAGACCGGCTCCCCTCCCCGGAGCAGCCGCGCGCCCCATCCCCGGGCGGTCACCCTGGAAGATCCGGTCGGCAGTCGCTTGACGAGACCGGCGCCCATCCCCGGACCGCATCGCGCGCCCCGGCCCGTGACGGTGCCCTGCGACGAACCGGTCGGTAGCCGCTTGACGAGACCGGTGCACCTCCCCGGAGCGACCGCGCACCCCTGCCACCTGGCGGCCACCCCCGACGAATCAGTCCGCACCCGGCAGGAAAGCGGAATGGCCCCACGGCAGTGGTCGAGAGTCTCGCCCCTCGGGCCGTCCGGTCGTCTTCCCTCGCGTGGTGGAGGGGCGGGTGTCAAGGGTGGAGCGAAGCGGAATCGGCGTAGCCGACGCCCGAAGGGCGCCCTTGACTCCCGGCCCGGAACCGCCAACCTCGGGACAACCGGGCGGCTCCGGTAACCGATTCAGCCGCCGGTGCGACGAAGCTCCCCGGGCGGGGCGCTCACAGCGCAGGCCCGCCAACCCACCGTCACCGAGCCCCGGTTGACCTGGCCCCTGGCCCCTTGCCCGGACTGGCGGGGGCGGGTCCCTTGTCGTGTTCAGTGCGGGGGTGATCGGCCAGGTGTTTCTGCCGTACAGGCCTTTCGGGTCGTCGGGTCGGCGCTATCGAGTTCCCGTTGGCCAGGGCGGTGGGCAGTGTGGGGCTCGCAGGTCCCGGCGGTTAGCCTCAAGGTCATCGGCGTCGCATGACCCGCCTCGTCGATGACCACGGGAAACGGGGAAGGGGAGAGCGGATGGCGTCCAAGCCGAAGCGTGCTGCCATTGGTGAGATGTGGATCAACTGCCAGGTCTGCAGGGGGGATCTGTTCCGTGACCGGGAGGTCAAGCTCAACAGCTCCGGCATGGAGTTCATGAACCTGGCGTGGGCGAACGAGTCGGCGACCGGACTCATCTGCTGGCAGTGCGGGTACGTCCACCTCTTCGTGAACAGTGAACTCCGGTTGTACCGAGCGGACAAGTGACAGCGGGGGACAGCGGAGGCTGCGTCGCCTGCGGGCTCGCCGACGGCACCCGCCCGCTGCCCGGCGGCACGCTCCTGCGCACCGCGCACTGGACCGTCGAGCACTGCATCGGCCCCCTCGGCGTCGGCACCCTCATCGTCAAGCCGCTGCGGCACATCACCGGCGTACACGAGATGAATGCGGGCGAGGGCGCCGAGCTAGGGCCCTTGCTCGGCCGCGTGAGCGGCGCCCTGCGCGCGGCAGTCGGTGACGAGTGCGAGCAGGTCTACGTCTGCCTCTGGTCGCACGCCGGGCGCGTGCCCGGGCATGTCCACTTTGTCGTGCAGCCCGCTCGTACATCCGATATCGACCGCCACGGCGGCTACGTGTACGGGCCCGCCCTCCAGGCGGCGATGTTCGCCGAGGGCGCGGAGTTGGAGCCGCGCGCCGTGGAGGAATTCTGCGGATTGATGCGCCGTGTGCTTGATGAGGGTTCCGCCATCTAGGTGGGCGCGTGCGCAAACTGTTGACTGTTATTCAAACCTGCCAGTAACTTCAGCGTTGCACCACCGAGACCCGCCAAAAGCCGCTGAAGCCTGCCCAAATCCCTTGCACAGCACGGCTGTTGGCGCCTGCGGCTTGCTCACTCCTCCCCGGGACTGACCTCCCCATCGGATTCAAAGGAGACTCCAGATGGCGATCCGCACCCGCACTCGCACCCGAATTCGCACCCGCTCCCTGCGCCTGGCCGCCGCTCTCGCCGCCGCAGGCACCGCCACCCTCGGCCTGGCCGCTCCCGCCCAGGCGACCGGCGGCGACCCGCTCGACTACGTCGCCCTCGGCGACAGCTTCAGCGCCGGATCCGGCGTCCTCCCGCTCGACCCGACCGCGCCCCTCCTCTGCGCGCGCTCGACGGCCAACTACCCGCACGTCATGGCCAAGCGCACCGGCGCCCGGCTCACCGACGTGACCTGCGGCGGAGCCCAGACCAAGGACTTCGCCGGGTCGCAGTACCCCGGCGTCGCCCCGCAGCTCGACGCCGTCGACGCCGACACCGACGTCGTGACGCTGACGATCGGCGGCAACGACAACAACACCTTCATCGGCGCGATCGTCGCCTGCGGCTCCGCCGGCGTGCTCTCCGGCGGCAAGGGCAGCCCCTGCAAGGACGCCAACGGGGACAAGTTCACCAAGGAGATCGACGCCAGTACGTACCCGGCGCTGAAGACCGCCCTGCGAGCGGTCAAGGCCAAGGCCCCGCACGCCCGCGTCGGCATCCTCGGCTACCCGTGGATCGTCCCGGCCGAGGCCGACCCCACCTGCTTCGCCAAGATGCCGATCGCCACCGGGGATGTCCCCTACCTGCGCGACCTGCAGGCCCATTTGAACAAGGCCGTGCAGCGCGCGGCCTCCGAGACGGGTGCGACGTTCGTCGACATGGCCGCCGCCTCGGAGGGGCACGACGCCTGCAAGCCGCTGGGCACCCGCTGGATCGAGCCCGTGCTGTTCGGCACCAACTTCGTCCCGGTGCACCCGAACGCCCTCGGTGAGAAGGGGATGGCCGATCAGGCCATCGGTGTGCTGAAGCTGGGCTGACTGACCTGAGCCGGTCAGGCCCTGGGGCCGTGAGCCGGTCAGGGCCTAGGGCCGCTTCGTCCACACCGCCACGTAGTCCACCGCCATCGCCTTCCCCGGCTCCGTCTGCGCCACCGGAGTCGCCCTGCCCGCGACGCCGTCGGGGAAGGCGCCGCCCATCGCGACGTTCAGCAGGATGAAGTAGCCCGCGTGGTCCGTCATGTTGGACCATGTGGCGGCGGAGAAGCGGTCCTGGGAGAGGCTGTGGAACTGCTCTCCGTCCACGTACCAGCGCAGCTGGTTCGGGGTCGTCGAGCGGTCCCATTCGAAGCGGTACGTGTGGAACGCCGACTGGCAACTGGCCCCGGGACACGCCCGGCTTGCGCCCAGGCCCTGCGTCTCGTTGCAGTCTCCTCCCGGGTTCACGCCGCAGTGCAGCACGCCCCACACCGAGTTGATGCCGTTCACGTTCTCCATCACGTCGAACTCGCCTATCGACGGCCAGTTCTGGTAGTTGCCGCGGTAGGGCGCGCCGAGTGCCCAGAACGCGGGCCAGTAGCCGAGTGCGCTCTCCCCGGTGGCGTTCGGCATCTGGATGCGGCCCTCGATGGCGAGTGTGCCGCCCTCCGGGGCCTTGAAGTCGGAGCGCTTCGTCTCGATGCGCGCCGAGGTCCAGTTCCCCGCGCCGTCTCTGCGCGGGGTGATCCGCAGGCTGCCGTCTCCGTCGAGGGCGAGGTTCTCGGGGGAGTCCGTGTACGACTGGATCTCACCTGTTCCCCAATTCGCTGGCCCTCCAGGGTAGTTGTGGCCGAGGTCGGTCTGCCAGTTGTCAGCGGATGGCGGTGAGCCCGCGGCGCCGTTGAAGTCGTCGCTCCACTCCAGCGACCAGCCGGGCGCCGGTGGCGGGACGTCGCCGCGCGCTGTGCCGGGCGTCATCAGGGCGCCGAGCAGGCCGACGGCGGCCAGTCCGGCCAGGACGGGGCCGGTGCGGGGGGACTTGGTGAAGCGGCTGATGCGAGTGGCGCGAGTGGTGTGAGTAGCGCGAGTACTGCGCGTGGGGTGAGTGGTGCTCATGGAACACCTCCGTGGGGGGAGTGTGCGTACCGGTGAGAGCGCTCTCAGAACGCTCTCCGGGTTTTGTAGTTGCAGACACGCCGGGCGTCAATGGCCTCGGCGCGTCAACTTCCCGAACACGTACGGTAGTTGGATGAGCGCGCCGCAGAACGTCGACTTCTGGTTCGACCCCGTCTGCCCGTACACCTGGCTCACCTCCCGGTGGATCCGCGAGGTCGAGCGGGTGCGGGACGTCACCGTGCGGTGGCGGGTGATGAGCCTCTCGGTGCTGAACGAAGGCCTCGATGTCGACCCCGAGGACCCCGAGGGGCAGTGGGGTGACTACATGCGGGGTCCGGGCCGGGTCTGCGCGGCCGTGGCCGGGCGGTACGGGAGCGAGGCGCTGGGCGCGTACCTCGACGTGCTCGGGGTGCGGCTGCACGAGCGGGGTGAATGGGACGGCGCCGAGCGCGCGTTGGCCGACGCCGGACTGCCCACGGAGCTGGCGGCGGTGGCCTGGACGGAGGAGTACGACGACGCCGTGCGGGCCTCGCACGAACAGGGCGTCGCGCTGGTCGGCCCCGAGGTGGGGACGCCGGTGCTCTCCGTTCAGGGAGCGGGAGCCGTCTTCGGGCCGGTCGTCTCGCCCGCGCCGAAGGGGGAGGCGGCGGGGCGGCTGTGGGACGGGGTGGTGCTGATGGCGGGTGTCCAGGAGTTCTGCGAGCTGAAGCGGGCGTACGGCGAACTCGACTTCGGTTGATGGCGGCCCCCCAACTCCCCTTGCACGCTTACCTTTTCGTATGTACCTGACTAATTAGTCGGTACTTGTGAGGAGCGGGGCGCTCGCCAAGCATGGTCGTCATGACGAACCAGATGACGAACCGGAAGCAGACGAACCACAAGCACAAGACACCCGTAACCGTCCTCGGCCTCGGCGCCATGGGACGGGCCCTCGCCGGTGCCTTCCTCAAGGCCGGTCATCCCACCACCGTCTGGAATCGCACGCCGGGCAAGGGCGACGGCCTGGTGGCCCGAGGCGCTGTGCGCACGGCCACCGCCGCCGAGGCGGTCCGCGCCTCGGACGTGGTCGTCGTCTGCCTCTACGACTATGAGGTCTCGCGGGCCGTGCTCGGCCCGATCGCCGCGGACCTGGCGGGCCGCGTCCTGGTCAACCTCACCTCGGACACCCCGGAGCGCTCACGCGAGGCCGCCGCCTGGGCCGCCGAGCAGGGGATCGCGTACCTGGACGGCGCCATCCTGGTGCCGGTGACGGTGATCGGCACCGCGGACGCGCTGCTCTTCCACAGCGGTCCGAGGGCCGTTTACGAGCGGCATGAGGGAACGCTCAAGGTGCTCGGCGGCAACACCGTGTACCTCGGTGAGGATCACGGTCTCGCCGCCGTCTACGACAACGCCCTGCTGGACTTCTTCTGGACCAGCATGTCCGGCCTTGTGCACGCGTTCGCGCTGGCCGGGGCGGACGGCGTGAAGGGATCGGAGCTGGCCCCCTACCTGAGCGCCCTGCTCTCCATCTTCCCGCCGGCCATCGAGTCGACGGCGGTCGAGGTCGACTCCGGCGAGTATCCGGGCGAGGAGGCCCCACTCGCCACGGAGGCCGTCAATGTCGATCACATCATCCATGCCTCCGCGCACCGGGGCCTCGACGTGGGCGCGCTGAGCGGCATCAAGGCCGTCCTGGACCGGGCCATCGCCAAGGGGCACGGCGCGGACGGATGGACGGCCACCATCGAGGCCGTACGCGGGGTGCGGTGAAGCGGCGTACGGTGAAAGTGACCGCCGTCACAGAGCAGGAGCCGTGAGATGACTGGTGAACCGAGCTTCTTCGAGATCGGTGTCGAGGACCCGGAGCGGGGGCGGGCCTTCTACGGCGAGCTGCTCGGCTGGTCCTTCGAGCCAGGGCCGTCCGGGCAGGGGTATGTGATCGGGACGCCGGGTGTGTCCGGCGGCATGCACGGCGGCGACGCGGGGGCCGCGCCCTATCTGTTCTTCCAGGTCGACGACATGGACACGGCCCTGGCCAACGTCATCAAGCTGGGCGGCACGGTCGAGGCGCCCATCGGCGGCGAGAGCGAGGAGTCGGACGCCGCCTTCGGCCGGTTCCGGCTGTGCAAGGACGACCAGGGTTCGACCTTCGGCCTGCACCAGCCGCCGAAATCCCGCTGACGAGCCACGCTGGCCTTGACGCCTGCGTCAAGGATTACCGTCGTAGACATGCGCATCGGCGAACTTGCGGAGCGGGCCGGCACCACCACGCGGACGCTTCGGTACTACGAGTCACGGGGGCTGCTGCCCGCCCGTCGCGGGAGCAACGGCTACCGCACCTACGACGAGGACGACGTACGTCTCCTGGAGCAGATCAGGACCCTTCAGGACTTCGGGTTCGATCTGGAGGAGACGCGGCCGTTCGTGGAGTGTCTGCGCTCGGGGCATCCGGCGGGCGACTCCTGCCCCGCCTCACTCGACGTGTACCGCCGCAAGCTCGGTGAACTCGACGCGGTGATAAGTGAGTTGACCGCGGTGCGCGAACAGGTGGGCGCGCAGCTGTTGCGTGCCGAGGCGGTGGTTTCGGGGGGTCCGGACCCGCAGTGCGAGCTGACGGGCTGAGGGAGAGGGAACGTAAGCATGGGAATGGTCAAGGCGGACGGTGTGGCCGAGGTGACGGACGCGGACTTCGAGGGGGAGGTGCTCAAGGCGGATCTGCCCGTGCTCGTGGAGTTCGGCGCGGAGTGGTGCGGGCCGTGCAGGCAGCTCGCGCCGGTGCTCAGTGAGATCTCGCGCGAGGAGGCGGAGCGGCTGAAGATCGTGCAGCTGGACGTGGACCACAACCCGGAGACGGCGCTCGCGTACGGGATTCTCTCCGTGCCGTCGCTCCTGGTGTTCCGGGGCGGTGAGCCGGTGAAGTCCATGGTGGGCGCCCGGCCCAAGCGCAAGCTCCTCGCCGAGCTTGCCGAGGCCGAGGTGCTCTGACCTACGCGGCACACGTACGCAGAAAGAGAAAAGCCCCGGACGAATTGACGTCCGGGGCTTTTCCTGGCGTATATTGGATCCTTTCACGATCCCTTGCCCATTTGGGCAGACCGGAATCGCGAGAATCTGTATAAGAGCACTGTAACTGGCGAGGGGCTGAATTGTCAACCGAGGAATTGCGGGAAGAGCAGCAATTCGTCTCCGGGCTGTACGCGCGCCTCGACGCGCTGCGCGAGGAGGCGGAAGCCGCCGTGCGGGTGTCGTTGACGCAGGTCGGGACTGGTCTGCAGGCCAGGCTTGAGCGTGACGTCCTGGTGGCCGAGCGGTCCGGACTGCTGGCCGCCTTCAATGCGGGAGAGAACGGGCTCTGCTTCGGGAGGCTCGAATTCCGCGACGGCCGTGATCACCACATCGGGCGCATCGGAATCCGCGCGTCCGACATCGAACGCACCCCACTCGTGATCGATTGGCGTGCCGAAGTCGCGCGCCCCTTCTATCTCGCGACCGGGCATACGCCGATGGGGCTCCGCCGGCGCAGGCACATCACCACGGAGGGCCGCGACGTCACGGCCCTGCACGACGAGATCCTCGATCTCGGCGACACCACCCGCACCGGGCACGAGGGCGCGGACGCCGACGAGGTGCTGCTCGCCGCGCTCGACTCGGCCCGCACCGGGCGCATGCACGACATCGTGCAGACCATCCAGGCCGAGCAGGACCGCATCATCCGCGCCCCGCACCACGGCGTCCTCGTCGTCGAGGGCGGCCCCGGCACCGGCAAGACGGTCGTGGCGCTGCACCGCGCCGCGTTCCTCCTCTACGCCCACCGCCGGCTGCTCGCCAAGCGCGCGGTCCTGATCGTCGGCCCGAACCCCGCCTTCCTCGGCTACATCAGCGAGGTCCTGCCCGCGCTCGGCGAGACGGGCGTCCTGCTCTCGACGGTCGGCGAGCTGTTCCCCGGCGTGCGCGCCACCGGCACCGAAACCCCCGAAGCCACCGAGGTGAAGGGCCGCGCGGAGATGACGGACGTGCTCGCCGCCGCCGTGCGCGACCGGCAGCGGACCCCGGAACCCGGCGCCCCGTTGGTCATCGAGCACGACGACGGCGACCTCGTCCTGGACTGGACGATCGCCGAGGAGGCACGCGAGGCGGCCCGTGACGCGGACGTCCCGCACAACCTCGGCCGGCCGCACTTCGCCTTCCGCGTCATCGACATGCTCACCGAGCAGCTCGCCGAACGGCTCGGCGCCGACCCGTACGGTGGCCCCAACTTCCTCGGCCCCGACGACATCGCCCAGCTCGGCAAGGCGATCGCCGCGAGCCCCGAAGTGCACGCCGCCATCGATGAGTTGTGGCCGCAGCTCACCCCGGAGGGCTTCCTCGCGGACTTCCTGGAGGAGCCGACGCCGCATCTGTCGGAGGAGGACGCCCAGGTCGTGCGGCGCCCGCGCAGTGCCGAGTGGACGGCCGCCGATGTCCCGCTGCTCGACGAGGCCGCCGAGCTGCTCGGCAGCGACGACAGCGCGGCGCGGGCGATGGCGGAGGCCGAGAGGGCGAAGCAGATCGCTTACGCCCAGGGTGTGCTCGACGTCTCGTACGCGTCCCGTACGTACGAATTCGAGGACAAGGACGATGAGGACTCCGAGGTCCTGCTCGCGCACGACATCATCGACGCCGAGCGGATGGCCGAGCGCCAGGAGGAGGCCGACCACCGCAGCGCCGCCGAGCGCGCGGCGGCGGACCGGACGTGGGCGTTCGGGCACATCATCGTCGACGAGGCGCAGGAACTCTCCGCCATGGCCTGGCGGTTGCTGATGCGGCGCTGTCCGACCCGCTCGATGACGCTGGTCGGCGACCCCGCGCAGACCGCGGAGGCCGGCGGCTGCGGCTCCTGGGAGACGATCCTGTCGCCGTACGTCGAGGACCGCTGGGAGTACACACGGCTCGGCGTCAACTACCGCACGCCGGTGGAGATCATGGACGTGGCCGCCGAGGTGCCCCGTGTCGAGTACCCCGATTTCCGGCCGCCGAGTTCGGTGCGGTCGACGGGGGTGCTCCCGTGGGCGCGCCGCGCCGACGACCTCGCCGCGGCCGTGGCCGACGCGGTGGCGGACGAGGCACGGGACGAGGGCCGCCTCGCGGTGATCGCCCCTCGCGAGCTGCATGAGGAGCTCGCCGGAAAGCTCCCCGGGGTGACGGCCGGGGAGGCCCCGGACCTGACGCGGCCGGTCGTTCTGATCGACCCGCGTCAGGCGAAGGGCCTGGAGTTCGACACGGTCCTGGTGGTGGAGCCGGGCCGCTGCGGCACGAGCGACCTGTATGTGGCCCTGACGCGGGCCACGCAGCGCCTCGGCATTCTGCACGCCGAGGAGCTGCCGGTGGCGCTCAAGCGGTTCGGCTGATTCACACAGGTCGCAGCCACACCGTAGCCAGCGGCGGCAGGGTGAGGCGCAGGGACGCGGGGCGGCCGTGCGACGCCACCGGCTCGGTCTTGACCGGGTCCGGGTTGGTGACGTCGCCGCCGCCGTAGCGCGCCGCGTCCGTGTTCAGGACCTCGCGCCAGGCGGTGAAGTCGCCGGGGACGCCCAGGCGGTACTCGTGCCGCACCACCGGCGAGAAGTGCGAGATCGCAAGGAGCGGTGCGCCGTCGGTGTCCTTGCCGTCCGCGTCCCCGTACCGCAGGAACGCGAAGACGTTGTCCTCGGCCGCGTCGCCCTCGACCCAGGCGAATCCGCCGGGGTCCGTGTCGCGCTGCCAGAGCGACGGCTCGCGGCGGTAGACGGTGTTCAGGTCGCGTACGAGGTCGCGTACGCCCCGGTGCTCGGCCTCGGCCC
Organism: Streptomyces rectiviolaceus; assembly: GCF_039533825.1. NCBI lineage: Bacteria > Bacillati > Actinomycetota > Actinomycetes > Kitasatosporales > Streptomycetaceae > Streptomyces > Streptomyces rectiviolaceus. The sequence goes on along the minus strand of NZ_BAAAUG010000016.1, from coordinate 4,322 downwards.
CGTACGCGGGGTCGAGCAGCCACCAGTCCGGGCCGTGCCCTTCCGCCCACTCGGCGCCCTGCGCGAACTCCTGCCCCATGAAGAGGAGTTGCTTGCCGGGGTGGGCCCACATGAAGCCCAGGTAGGCGCGGTGGTTGGCGCGCTGCTGCCACCAGTCGCCGGGCATCTTCGACACCAGGGACCGCTTGCCGTGCACGACCTCGTCGTGCGAGATCGGCAGGACGTAGTTCTCGCTGTAGGCGTACACCATCGAGAACGTCATCTCGTTGTGGTGGAACTTGCGGTGCACGGGCTCCTTCGACACGTAGTCGAGCGAGTCGTGCATCCACCCCATGTTCCACTTCAGGCCGAAGCCGAGCCCGCCGAAGCCGCCGGGGCCCTCGTGGTGCGTCGCGCGGGTCACGCCGTCCCAGGCCGTGGACTCCTCGGCGATCGTGACGACGCCGGGGGCGCGGCGGTAGACGGTGGCGTTCATCTCCTGGAGGAAGGCGACGGCGTCGAGGTTCTCGCGGCCCCCGTGCACGTTCGGGGACCATTCGCCGTCCTCGCGCGAGTAGTCCAGGTACAGCATCGAGGCGACGGCGTCGACGCGCAGGCCGTCGATGTGGAACTCCTCGCACCAGTAAGTGGCGTTGGCGACAAGGAAGTTGCGGACCTCCTTGCGGCCGTAGTCGAACTCCAGGGTGCCCCAGTCGGGGTGCGCGGCCCGGTTCGGGTCCTCGTGCTCGTACAGCGTCCGTCCGTCGAACTCCGCGAGCGCCCAGTCGTCGCGCGGGAAGTGCGCGGGCACCCAGTCCATCAGGACGCCGATGCCCGCCCTGTGCAGCGCGTCGACGAGGTACTTGAAGTCGTCCGGTGTGCCGAGGCGGGCCGTCGGCGCGTAGAAGCCGGTGACCTGATAGCCCCAGGATCCGCCGAAGGGGTGCTCGGCGACCGGCATCAGCTCGACGTGGGTGAACCCCAAGTCAGCTATGTAGGCGGGGAGTTGCTCGGCCAGCTGGCGATACGTCAGGCCCGGTCGCCAGGACGCCAGATGCACCTCGTACACGGAGAACGGTGACTGGTGGACGGGCAGCTCCGCCCGGCGCGTGAGCCACTCCTCGTCATGCCATTCGTGGTGCGACTCGTGCACGACGGATGAGTTCGCGGGCGGGGTCTCCGTGCGGCGGGCGAGCGGGTCGGCGCGCAGCGTCTTGGAGCCGTCGGGCCGGGTGATCTCATACTTGTAGAGCTCGCCCTCGCCGACCGAGGGAACGAACAGCTCCCAGACGCCTGTGCCGCCGAGCGAGCGCAGCGGGAATCCGGTGCCGTCCCAGAAGTTGAAGCTCCCGACCACGCGCACGCCCAGGGCATTGGGCGCCCACACCGTGAACCGCGTCCCTGTCGCCCCCTCGTGCACCATCGGGTGCGAGCCGAGCGCGTGCCACAGCTGCTCGTGCCGGCCCTCGCCGATCAGATGCAGGTCGAACTCGCCGAGCGCGGGCAGGAAGCGGTACGCGTCGTGTATCTCCAGTTCGGCGTCCTCGTACGTGATGTGGAGCCGGTAGTCCTCGGGGACCTCGCGCAGCGGAAGTACCGCGGAGAAGAACCCCTCCCCGTCGTCCTGCAGTTCGGCCCGCAGATCCTTGGCGACGACGGTGACGGAGCGGGCGTACGGCCGCAGCGCGCGGAAGGCGATGCCCTCGCGCACGACGTGGGCGCCGAGCACCCCGTGCGGGTCGTGGTGCGTGCCGCCCAGGAGGCGGGCACGGTCGGCCTGCGGGACGGGCGACGTGGAGCGGCCGCTCCTGCGCTGCTTCTGCCGGGGCGGCTCCGGGGTCCGCCGTGCGGGCTCCGGCTTCCGCTTGCCCTTCTTGCTGGCCTCGTCGGACGGTTTGCGCGGCTGCGGGCGGGGGGTCACGGGGGAGCCTCCTCGGCGATGGCAGGTCAGTGGGGATCGGTGGCGGGGCCGTTCGTGGAGAGGCGCTTGATCGCGGCGAGGGGGACGGGGAGCCAGTCGGGGCGGTGGCGGGCCTCGTAGAGGACTTCGTAGACCGCCTTGTCCGTTTCGTAGGCGCGCAGCAGAACCGGGTCCGTACGGGGATCGCGGCCGGAGACCTCCTCGTACCCCGCGCAGTACGCGGCCCGGCAGTCGCCCGCCCACTCCGGCGCCCACGGCTCGTGCGAGCGGGCCGCGTAGTCGAAGGAACGGAGCATGCCCGCCACGTCGCGCACCGGCGGCTGCGGCAGCCTGCGCTCGGACAGCGGACGCGATGGCTCACCCTCGAAGTCGATGAGCGACCACTCCCCGGCGGGGGAGCGCAGGCACTGCCCCAGGTGCAGGTCCCCGTGGATGCGCTGGGCCGTCCAGGTCTCCTCGCCCCTGCCCAGGTCGGCGAGCGCCTCGAAGGTCGTGTGCAGGGCGGGGGCGTACGGCAGCAGGGCGGGCACCGCCTTGGCGGCCGTGTCCAGGCGGTCGGCCATGCCCCCGGCGATCAGCTCCATCTGGGCGCGGCCCAGCGTGACGGTGGGCAGCGCGCGGGCGAGCGCAAGGTGAACCTCGGCCGTCGCGCGGCCGAGCGCCCGCGCCTCGTCGCTGAAGTCCCGGTCCGCGGCGAGCTCTTGCAGGGCCAGCTCCCAGCCGTCCACTGTGCCCTTCAGATAGGGCTGGAGCACGCCGAGGACGTTCACGTCGTCCGCCGCGTCCTCTCCGGCCCCCAGGAGCCAGGCGGCGGGGGCGGGAACCTGGACGCAGTGCTCTCGGGCCAGCATCAGGGGCAGTTCGAGGTCCGGATTGACTCCGGGCACGATGCGGCGGAACAGCTTCAGAATGAACGTATCGCCGTACACGAGCGAGGAGTTGGACTGCTCGGCGGCGAGCATGCGCGGGGCGAGATCGTCGCCGATGTCCTTGTGCGGGTCTCGCTCGAAGCGGAGCTTGCCGATGCGCGCCTGGACCCGTAACGCCTCGAGGAGGAACCCGGACATCCGGGCGTCGTGCAGCGCTTCGTAGACCGTGAACCCGGCGAGGGGCCCCCGCGTCACATGCCCGATCAGGGCGGGCGCGAGCCGTGGCGGAAGCTCGCGGCGTATGCCGAGGAGGAGTTGGTAGCAGTCGGCGGGCGGCGCGGGCGCGCCGCCGAGTTGGGTCGGCACCTGCGGCTGCCGGACCCGGACGATCAAGTGGAGAAGCCCCAACTCGGAGGTCGGTGGAAGCAGTTCGGTCGCCGTGACCAGGGCGAAGTCGGTGATGGGACGGCCCTTGCCCGCGAACCAGCGCTGCCGTGGCAGCCACGCCCGCAGCAGCGGATCGAGCGAGGCGAGCAGCGCGTCCGTGGTGATGCCCGGGCGGGTGACGGCTTCCGACATGGCGTCGCGTCCTTTCCGCGGTGCGGACAAGGGAAGAGTGCGGGAGTGCCGGTTGTGCGGGAGAGTGCCCAGGGCGGGGCGGTGGAAACCGCCCCGCACAGGAGTAGCAGGGGTGGAGCCTACGCCGCGTCCTTGCGCAGCCGGAACCAGTAGAAGCCATGTCCGGCCAGAGTCAGCAGATAGGGCAGCTCGCCGATGGCCGGGAAGCGCACCCCGCCGATCAGCTCCACCGGGTGCCGTCCGTTGAACGTCTGCAGATCCAGTTCCGTGGGCTGTGCGAAGCGGGAGAAGTTGTGCACGCACAGCACCAGGTCGTCCTTGTACTCACGCAGGAACGCGATCACCGCCGGGTTCGACGACGGCAGTTCCGTGTAGGAGCCGAGTCCGAAGGCGGGGTTCTGTTTGCGGATCTCGATCATCCGGCGGGTCCAGTGGAGCAGGGAGGAGGGGGATGACATGGAGGCTTCGACGTTGGTGACCTGGTAGCCGTAGACGGGGTCCATGATCGTGGGGAGGTAGAGGCGTCCTGGGTCGCAGGAGGAGAAGCCGGCGTTGCGGTCGGGTGTCCACTGCATGGGGGTGCGTACGGCGTCGCGGTCGCCGAGCCAGATGTTGTCGCCCATGCCGATCTCGTCGCCGTAGTAGAGGATCGGGGATCCGGGCAGCGAGAGGAGCAGGGCGGTGAAGAGTTCGATCTGGTTGCGGTCGTTGTCCAGGAGGGTGGCAAGGCGCCGTCGGATGCCGATGTTGGCGCGCATGCGCGGATCTTTGGCGTATTCCGCGTACATGTAGTCGCGTTCTTCGTCGGTGACCATTTCGAGGGTGAGCTCGTCGTGGTTGCGCAGGAAGATGCCCCATTGGCAGCCGGAGGGGATGGCGGGGGTCTTCGCGAGGATCTCGGAGACGGGGTAGCGCGATTCGCGGCGTACGGCCATGAAGATGCGGGGCATGACGGGGAAGTGGAAGGCCATGTG